>JAKASN010000200.1 GCA_021819025.1 Actinomycetes bacterium
CCTCGGATCCGACTTCGGGCGTTGCCCTATGCGAAGCTTTGCGTCAAATGCAAGAGCGGCGGGCTGACGCGCCGCTAGGCGATCTTTAGCGATTCTAGGGCAGTTGCCAGGTTGTCGCTCGAGCAGTGCTAGTGGCGGCGCAGGTGACTTGGCCGAGAGGGCTGATTTTGAGAGAGATTCAAACAGAGGTGCCTTTGAGGAGATCATTTGGACGGCATCTCATCGGACTAGGCCTCGCGGTATTGTGGATCGCGCTGGACCAGATCACCAAGACCTGGGCGCAAAATAGTCTCAGCGGTCATCCACACTTTCTCTTCGCTCATGTCGGTTTCGAGCTGATTTACAACTCGGGAATCGCCTTTGGGATCGCTTCGGGCTCCTCGGGGCTGATCACGATATTTAGCCTTGTGGTGTCGCTGGTTCTTGTCGTGGCGCTCTTTCGAACCAGGCGTTGGGCAAGTACCATCGGCGTTGCGCTCATCCTCGGTGGCGCCCTAGGAAATGTTGCGGATCGCCTCTTTCGTGATAACGGGGGTGCGGTGATCGACTTCTTGCACTCGGGGATATGGCCGACTTTCAACCTTGCTGACGCCGGGGTGGTCATCGGGCTGCTCGTGGTGGCGATCTCTTCTTCGCGAGCTGAGCGGCTTCGCTAAGGGTCTTGGTCGGCTTTGATCACCCGCATTGAGTTTGTTAGGGCTGGCATGGGCGGGCGCCGCTCTCGGGAAGCCAAGGCATCTCTGCCCGAGCGATGGCCGAAGGACTTGGTTGCGATGAGGATCGCAAGAGCGGTCGAGGGTCTTTAGCTAAGCAAGATCTAGTTCCGCGCTGGTCGATTGTTCATGAGTGGCCAGAGTGGCGACGATGGCGACCGCAATGCCGAGGATAGTCTCGATCCCGCGATCGACTAAGAGCACCCCAGGGGGACTATATCGTGCCAGTTGCACCATGGAGAGCGCTAGGGGGGTAATGAAGATGAGCGCCAAGGAGTAGTTGACGCCCACGAGCAATTCGGCGCCGATCTGCAGAGCCGTGATGAGAGTTAGCGCTGCTAGTCCCGAGGAGTGCACCGCGAGAAGTCCCGCAGCCAGGGCTAGTCCAAGCAGTGTCCCCACGAGTCGATGCAACGCCCGCAGGATGCGCTCTGGTGTGGTGGCTGCCGCCATGGGAATTACCGCAGTAACCATCGCCCAGTAGGGGCGTCCCAACCCGAGCGCCGTTGCGGCCAGGCCAGCGACTGCGGGCGCTGCCATGTAGCGAAAGAGGTGGTGGCGTAGCTCGACTTGGCCGAGCAAGACCGAAAGGTTCGGCCAGGGTTCGCCGTGGCTTTGTGAGCGCGCCATGGCGAGGGATTTCGCCGAGCGATGGTGCCAAAGCACGCCGGCCACGCCGACGAGGATGGCGAATGAGGCAGAAGCTGATGCGACGAGAGCCGCGATTGCCACCCCGTCGGTGCTAGAGGGTACCGAGGCACAGGCGCAGATCGCAAAGACCGGGAACATCGGTCCGGGGGGATGAGCGCGCACGCCGTCAACGATCAGTCCTACTGCCCCGGCCCACAACGCGCCGAGAGGCACGATGAGCCAGGCGCGTTCCGGTGAGATGGCAATCGCGGTGCCGGCTATCACCGACAAAACCAGGATGCAGCCCGCGAGAGCCTGCATAGGTAGCCGTGAAAGGTGCGCCTCATTGCGACCATAGAGGGACGCGAAAGCACCGAACACGGCATAGAGCGAGAGGTCAAGGTGCCCAGTGAGCCAAAGTAACAACAAGGGCACGAAGACCGATATCCCCGCGCGGGTCGCGACACGATGACTGCTTTGGAATGGACCCAACTCAAAAAGCCGTTGCGGATGGGGAAGTGTCTGCCGCAGCCGCTCTTGCAAGGTCATTGTCGCTATTTTACTTTGCTGGCCCTTACGAGGGGCCAAGGTCTCGGTGATCAAGGCGACGCCGGCGCCTAAAGTGTCGCCCCAATTAGCCGCCTCGGACCAAGTGCGGGATCATCAAGGGGGCTAAGTTGTGCACGACCCACGACTCGCGATTGGGAGTGGAAGATTCTCGAGCGAGGTGATGGCGCGAAACTTATCGTGATAAAGCACTATCGGGCCCAGCTATCGCGATGCAGGTGGACTTAGCACTTCACTCCTTGAGCTGAGCCACGCCCGAGACGAGAAGAGGCTCGCCCGCGCTGGCCCTGGGCTTTCGCGTCTCCGGTGTGCGAGACAGCATGTAGTGGGGAGGCGCTCGTGGAGATGACTCCTAGCGCGAGAGGTGACCGGCGCATTTGGAGCTATCGTTGAGATTAGGGCCGCTGAGCCCCGAGGGGCTCGCACAAGGACTTTACCAAGACCGCTAATATCGCCGCGAGCTGTATGGCTCGAGCCGGTGTCAACCGCGACAAGAGCGGCGTTGGCCTCTGACGCGGACCGGTCCCCTCGCACTGCGAGAACGAAGGCGATCGGGCGATGTTTTGCTGGGCAAGTTTGCACTTCTGAGCACCCGCGGAGTCCCCACATCGCGTCACCTTGAGTCAAGCCCGTGATCTGGGCCGAGGGATACCGGTGGAGCGATTTGGCCGATTTGAGCCTCACGGCGATCATTGGCTAATTTGGGGGTATCGACAACAAGACTATTCCCCGCTATTTGGAGATTGCCAACGCCCTGAGGACACAGATCGCCTCCGGACAAGTTACCCCGGGCGCGGTTTTACCAAGCGAGGCCGCGCTATCGCGTGCGCATCGCGCCAGCCGAATCACGGTGCGCAAGTCACTCGAACTTCTCCGCAGCGAGGGCCTCGTAGCGCCTCGGCAAGGATTTGGGTGGATCGCGGTATTGAACCCTCTGCGTCAAAGCCTGGGTCGCTTTATGACCATCGAGGCACAAATGGCCGAACGCGGTGTGGTGCCTTCGAGGAGGATCATCTCCTCGCGCACTGAGCATGCCGAAGGGAAGATCAAAGAGGTGCTTGGCGAGCACGATCTTTTGGTGGTGACACGCCTCAACCTTGCTGACGGGCTCCCTTTTGCACGAGTTACCGTATGGGTGCGCTCCGACCTCGGCACAATCTTTACTCTCTCAGAGCTCGAAGAGCGCTCTTTCTATCAGCTTCTCGGTGAGCGAGGGATACTTGGCGCACCACTGGCGCGCGCAGTGCAAACCACCGCGGCAGTCGCCATCGACCCTAGCGATGCCAAGCTCCTCGGTGTTCCCAAAGGATCGCCGGCTCTGTTTTGTGAAAGAGTCACCTACGACGAGTCCGGAGCTGCGATTCTCTACTCTGTCTCTGTCTATCCCGGACACAAGACAGAGTTTGTGATCGAGCTGACCAGCGAACCCGAATCCATTGCGCCGTCGGGGATGCGCCTGGTAACCTGAGCTCAGCCTGCGTCGCGGTTAGCGGAATGGCTTGTTGAGAACGGGGAGCCGTGGCCAGCGCCCCTTGGAGTGCGGCAGAGCGCTTTTGATGCGGGGGCGGTTCCAGTCTGCGATCCAACTGTTGACTTTGGGGCTCTCTAGCGAGGGAGTGTCCCCAGCACCGCGGCGCTTTTGCGCGCTCCAATAGTCGGAGTGGACTTCGTCGGCAAGATGTTCCACTGCGACCTGGATTTCACGGACAAAGCCTCGCGCCTCTTTGCCTTGTGGGCTAAGCGGGTGGCCGAAATTGACCGCGGTTTTACCGGGCCGGATGCGCGAAGAGTTCTTACCGTAGATCTCATATGTGCCGCCGATATAGACCGGTACCACCGTGGTGTTGGTCTTCACGGCAAGCTGAGCGACGCCGCCCTTGAATTCACGCGCAAAGCCGTCGGGGGTGCGCCCGCCTTCGGGAAAGATTACCAAGTTCCACCCCTCGGCGATCACCGCGAGGGCAAGTTCGTTGGAGCGCCGGGAAACTTTGGTGCGTTCGATAGGGATCGCCGCGAGGAGAAAGCTCCATAGATAAGCTTTCCAGGTCTTGTCAAAGAAGTAGTCGGCGCCAGCGCCCACCGCGGTCTTATGCCTGAAGTGCTCCGGCAAGCTTGCGAGTAGCAGCGGGGTGTCGAGGTGAGAAGCGTGATTGGCAGCAAAGATTACCGGGGAGTCGAGATGCGAAATTCGATCGACTCCGGTTACAGTGGGCGAAGCCAGCACGGCAATTGCCGGCTTGGTGACAAAGTCGGTGATGAGGGCCCTCGCGAGGCGCGCCGGGGGCCGTCGGCTCCACTCGGTCTTGAAGTTCGCACCGAGCTTGGACTTTGGAATCGATCGGGGTACCTCTGTGGGCCAGATCGGCCGCGAGAGGGGAAACCCCAGGCGCACTTTGGAGCGGTACTTGGAAAGAAGAGCCATTATCTTTCACCCCCCGCCACAATGCTGGGGAAGATTTCGCCCGTCATCAGTGCACCTCCGCCATGAGGAGGGGCGGTGAATGGAGGTGGGTAATCGAGGGCGAGGTACCCACGTACTGCGAGGCCATCGCCAAGGCGTCATTCATGGTTGACGCGGCCAAAAATCCCAACCTGCGTACCGTCTTGGGGTCACCACCGAGGATTATCACCGCCCCGAGGTGATCCAGGGCGTGCGCACCCCAGTACCACATATAAAACGGATGCACGCCATGGTAAGCGTGGCCAGTGCGATAGAGGTGAATGTACCAGGGATCTTCGGCGAACGACTTCTCGAAGCGGGCTTCGATCTCGATGGGATCGCGCGTCTCGGAGAGGACATTATCAAAAAAGTCGATATAGGACGGGTGAAAGACTGGATCAAACTCCGGTCGGGTGGGGTGAGAGATGATTACCACCCCGCCTTGGCGCACTAGCGGCTTGTTGCGGTACATGTTGAAGAAGTATCCAAGTCCGAGGCAATAGACCAGGATGGGGTTCATGATGGAATTCACGTTATAGGGCCCGACAAAGGGGAGCCCCATGGTGAGGATGTCGCTTTGGCCCTCGACGTGGACTAGCTGCTGGCGATAGACGTTCTTCAAGGTCTCGGCG
>JAKASN010000201.1 GCA_021819025.1 Actinomycetes bacterium
GTCTCGTCCAACTGGGCCAAGGTCACACCGGGCTGCACTACCGCGACATGGTTTATCTCGTCAACTTCGAGAACTTCGGCCATCTTCTCAAAACTAACTAGCACAGATGTTGGCGCCGCTATCGCAGCGCCGGAAAGACCTGTCCCTGACCCGCGTGCTACCAGCGCCACGCCATGGCGACTAGCCACTACAGCCAGAGCGGACACCTGCTCAGTAGTGTGGGGAAACACCACCGCAAGAGGCGAACTCCAGGTGGCGGTCAAGGCTTCGTCGTGCCAATACCCCTCCGGTATCTCGGCTCCGACGCGGATGTTTTTCGCTCCTACCGCAGCGCGCAGCTCTGCGACAAATCCGTCATATTCATTCGTTGTTGGCATCACCCTGAATGGTAGTCCGCTGAAGATGACCGCAGGGGAGATTTCCCGAGGAGCCGGGATCGGCTACATCGAGGCGATCTCGTTAACCGGGCTTGCAAACAAACATCCCATTACGGTCCGCTTGTCATTTCAGATCTCCGAGCGGGCGAACCAGTGGCAGTTTGATGATCACAGCACGCTGCGTTATGGGGAGTCTCAACCTAGTGGACCTTGAGCGAATAGCGTGGACGCCACTGCGCCTCCCCATGCCCAGGCTGCTTTAAGCCACTTGAGACGGTTTATCAATGGTATCGCTAATCCGCCACCAAAATGGAAAGCTCAACACCGTAGCGTGCGCACATCGCATCGGCGTGGCTACGCAATTTCAATCCGGCGTCACTTCCCATTGAGTTCCCAAGAGACTCTAGAGAGGAGAACTCCAGTTCGGCGAGGCGGTAATAGCCGCCCGATACGACAAAGTGCGTGGCAACCGAAGTGACACCTTGGAGATCCCTTGCCATGGGAATGTGGTCGCTGAGGTACTCCTTTTCAAACGCATCGACATCCTCGGGCTTGCTCCACAGAGCGAGCAACTTTGCCATCGTATCCCCTCCAGCCATAGCCGAGTCTCCAATGGGAGACTTCTGAAAACTATCACTCCCGCGCCGATAATGCGCACAAAGCGCTCGCAGACTTTGCCGATACCAGGTCAGCGCCAGATCGACTTAGGATGACAGCATGGCCAGAAGAGCACCCTTTCTAAATTCGCGCCTCCAAGGCTTTGGCGCCACCATTTTTGCCACAATGTCCCAGCTCGCAGCAGATACCTCCTCGATAAATTTGGGACAGGGATTCCCGGACACCGATGGGCCCATCGAGATAGCCCAAGCCGCGATGCGAGCCATCGCCGAAGGGCACAACCAGTATCCCCCCGGAGCTGGGATTGCCGAATTGCGATCCGCCATCGCAGATCATCAAAAGCTCTTCTACGACTTGCGATATGACCCTAATGGTGAAGTTCTCGTCACTGCCGGTGCCACCGAAGCCATTGCTGCAAGTATCTTGGCGATATGCGAAACGGGCGACGAAGTCATCGTCTTTGAGCCATATTACGATGCTTACGCCGCGGTAATCGCGATGGCCGGGGCAACGCTGGTGCCTATCGAGTTGCACGCCCCTAACTGGAGCTTCGATCCTGATGAACTCTCCCGCGCCATCACCAGCCGAACCCGGGCAATCTTGCTCAATTCGCCCCACAATCCCACCGGAAAAGTCTTCAACGTGGCCGAAATCGAGTACATCGCAGCTCTATGCATCGACGCTGACCTGCTCGTCATCACCGACGAGGTCTACGAGCACATGATCTTTTCGGGAAGTCATATTCCGATTTGCTCTCTATCTGGCATGGCAGAACGTACCATCTCCATCTCTTCGGCTGCCAAGACCTACTCCTTCACGGGATGGAAGATCGGCTGGGTAAGCGCTCGGCCGGAACTCATCACCGCAGTAAGGACCGCAAAGCAATTTCTCACCTACGTTAACGGCGCCCCATTTCAAGTGGCGATCGCTTTTGCTTTGCGAGAAGGGCGGCGTTTTACTGACCTGGTAGTACCCGCGATTGCAGCACAACGTAGAGCTTTGAGCGTTGGACTCGCCGAGGTAGGGTTCGAGGTCCTCGGCGGGGAGGGGAGCTACTTTCTCACCACCGACATTCGTCCCGTTACCGACGAGGACGCCATGACCTTTTGCCTCGAACTTCCGCGGCGCGCCGGGGTGGTGGCGGTACCATCGTCAGTCTTCTATCAAAACCCCGAGCGCGGACGACACCTGGTCCGATGGACTTTCTGCAAGCGCATGGAGGTCATCGAAGAGGCGGTGTCGCGCCTCGAGAAGCTCCAGCTCAGCTGAGATCGATTTGGCCGACCTAGGACTTGACGATGCCGCGATCCACCAGCGCCTCGGCGATCTGAATGGTATTCAGGGCGGCGCCTTTGCGAAGATTGTCCCCGGTGACGAAAAAGGCAACGCCATTCTCAACGCTGGCGTCCCTACGTATGCGCCCGACATAACTTGGGTCCTGACCTGCGGCTAGCAATGGAGTGGGGACTTCCCGCACTATCACCCCCGGTGCCGAGGCAAGCACTTTTTTAAGCTCATCCAGATCGAAATCCGACTCCAACTCGACGTTGAGGCTGATGGAATGGCCGGTAAATACCGGAACCCTGACACAAGTTGCCGACACCCTCAGGCTCGATAGACCAAGAATCTTCCGGCTCTCATCCCGGAACTTATGCTCTTCGTTGGTCTCATCATCCACCAGCTTGCCCGCGAGAGGGATGACGTTGCCCGCAATGGGTTCTGAGAAGACCCGGGACTCGCCGAAAGAGATAGCCGAACCGTCAAAAGTGAGCTCTGCCATGCGGTCGCCGCCAGCTCTGAGCTGCTCAGCGAGCTCGCGTACCCCGGCGATGCCAGCTCCGGATACCGCTTGATAAGTCGAGGCCACGATGCGGGCGAGACCGTAAGCGTCGCGTAAAGCTCCGAGGGGGCTCATACACACCATGGTGGTGCAATTGGGGTTGGCCACGATGCCGAGGGGGATCGACTCCAACTCTTGTGCATTGACTTCGGGGACTACCAAAGGAACTTCGTCGTTCATGCGCCAAGCCGACGAGTTGTCGATGACAATAGCTCCTGCTGCGGCTACTTGCGGAGCCAGTTCGGCAGATGCCGTCGCGCCATTGGAAAATAGCGCTATATCGATGCCGCCAAAATCAGCTTGATAGGAGTTCTCGACCACGATCTCCCGAGAATCGAAGACAATAACCTTGCCCGCGGAACGCTCTGAGGCAAAAAAACGGATCTTGTCATAGCTGAAGCCGCGCTCGGCGAGGATGGAGCGCATTACTACCCCAACCTGACCGGTGGCTCCAAAAATTGCGAGGTTCATTCCCAACAGCTTAACGGTGAGGCACCCGCGGTTGGTAGTCGAGCGATGGAGTCCCGCCGGCGCGCTTGGGCAAGGGCGCCTAGAGCTCGAAGGTCTCGTGCAGAGCTCGGACGGCGTTTTCCACGTCGTCCTGGCGAACTACGCAAGATATCCGTATCGCCGAAGTGGAGATCATCTCGATGTTGATTCCCTCCTTGGCGAGGGTTTCAAACATTATCGCCGTAACGCCAGGATGAGTCTTCATCCCGGCGCCGATCAGAGAAACCCTCCCAATACCTGCGTCGGTATAGGCCTCACGTGCTCCGATCTCCGCTGCGACCGCCTTGGTCACTTCAAGACTCGCGGCCTGGTCTTCTTTGGGAACCGTAAAAGAGATGTCGGTGAAGCCGTCTCTGGAAGTGTTTTGCACGATCATGTCAACGTTAATGCCACGATCGGCAACCTCGCGAAAGACTCGCGCTGCAATGCCGGGACGGTCGGGAACCCCGGTTATCGTCACCTTCACTTCGGTGATATCATGACTGATCGCGGAAACCACCGCCTGCTCCATGGTCTCATCCTCCTCTTTGACCCAAGTGCCCGGCTCCCAGGTAAAACTGGAGCGGACGTGGATGGGCACTGAAAAATTTCGCGCGTACTCTACCGACCGCAGCGCCAGCACCCTGCCTCCCGACGCGGCGAGCTCGAGCATCTCCTCAAAGGAGATTTTGGCGATCTTATGCGCATCGGGCACAACGCGAGGATCGGCAGTGAAT
Organism: Actinomycetes bacterium; assembly: GCA_021819025.1. Lineage (GTDB taxonomy): Bacteria > Actinomycetota > Acidimicrobiia > Acidimicrobiales > Acidimicrobiaceae > Acidithrix. The sequence goes on from JAKASN010000201.1 coordinate 4,062, forward strand.
ACCCCCGAGACATCGGTGTAGATCTCGCAAAAGTCGGCCCCAAGAGCGGCGGCTAGCGCGACCGCAGTGGTATCGGAGCCTCCACGACCCAGCGTGGTGACGTCTTTTTCCAGAGACACCCCTTGAAACCCTGCCACCACCGGCACTTTTCCCTCGGCGAGAGCATCTAGGAGCCGGTCGGGTCGCATCTCGACAATTTTGGCCTTGGTGTGGTCGGTGTCGGTGATGATCCCCGCCTGAGAACCCGTAAAGGAGACCGCCGGAACGCCAAGATCCGCGAGGGCCATGCAAAGCAAAGCCATGGAGATGCGCTCTCCTGAAGTCAAGAGCATGTCGAGCTCTCGACCCGGATGCGTAGAGGAGACGTCATTTGCCAGGCGAATCAAGTCATCGGTGGTCTTTCCCATCGCCGACACCACCGCCACAACTTGGTTCCCGCGGCGAACCGTCCGAGCGATATGGTCACCCACCGCCTTAATACGGTCGACATCTCCGACTGAGGTTCCACCAAACTTCTGCACGATCAAAGCCACGGATCCAACCTACCTTGTACAAGGTCTTCTCGTATCCTTGCCATGCGGTGAAGTGAGACCAAACGCCGAAACGCCAAACTCGACTAGCTTGTTTATCCGTGCCAAGTGCTAAAAGAGAACGAATAAGGGCCAACCAGGCCAAGAAGAGGGCTGCAGAGATCGCGATCAAGAAGCGCAAGAACCGCACTCGCAACGCTATTATCGCCGTGGTCGTGGCGGTAGCTGGAGTTGTTGCGGTGTATTTCGTTTCGCGGCCCAGCAAAGTCGCGGTGAAGACTTCTTCGGCAAAGGTACCTTTGCCTTGTCCTCCAGCGGCTGGTGCGGCAAAAAGAGTCACCCACTTCCCTGCGGCGCCCCCGATG
>JAKASN010000202.1 GCA_021819025.1 Actinomycetes bacterium
CGGCCTTTGGACTATGGAGTGCAACTTCAGGAATGGTTATGGTCCAAGAAGGCTTGGACATGGCCTACGAATTGCCCCAAGATCGCTCATTTTGGGCAAAACGCAAGCGTTCCGTACCCATGCTCGCCGGGGCGACACTGCTTGGTGGTTCTGCCTCAGCCCTTATCATTTTCGGATCACAGCTCGGCAGCGCTGTTGAACATGCGCTGCCTTTTGGGGCGTCTGTCTTCGCGGTAATTTGGACGGTGATTCGCTGGGTCGTCGCCTTGGCATTGATCAGCCTGCTTTTCTCTCTCATCTACTACCTCGCTCCCAACCAGGCGCGCGGCCGCTGGAGGTGGATGAGTCCCGGCGCCCTGGTGGGCCTAGTTACCTGGTCTCTGGTGTCGCTGGGATTCTCCTATTACACCTCAAGTTTTGGCTCCTACAGCGCCACCTACGGAGCATTTGCCGGTGTCGCCATCCTCATCTTCTGGTTCTACCTCACCGGCCTGGCTATTCTCGTCGGCGGCGAGGTAAACGCAGCTTTCGAACGTCAACTGGGTGTGGGACCAACTCCTGGTAAAGCCGCCTTGACCGAGGCCGCTCCTCGGTCCACCATCAGCTGAGGAGTCCAAAGCATTACTCGAAGTCCCGTGCAAGGCAAAGCGCGAACTCACGCGCAGCCAACCACCTAGCCGCAGGAATAGATGGCAAGCACATGCCGCGAACACCCTAGAGGGACCTCCCTAAAGCTCCCTGGAAAGACCCTCTGCTTGGCTTGGCCAAACCTGGGGATCGTGGCCAGGAACGATCTCATAGCGGTTGGAGGTCGCGATAGCCTTCAGTTTCTGGATCTGCACCACCGTGTCAAGGGGTTCGACGTCAATAAAGCCTCCTATCGCTGCTTCGCTCTCGAAGTTCTCCGCGAGATCACCCGCGTCAAAAGCAAACACAAAGCCCCGAGAGTCTTCATTCCACGCCCGACTCACCGCGAAGCTTTGATGGCCCGGGGTATGGCCAGGAGTGGAGATGGCGGTAATTCCTGGGGCGATCTCGGTATCTCCCGAGATCAATTGCCAATTGAGTCGGGGGTCGTCATAGTCGACTCGTGCAAGGCCATGGCCTTCAGCGCGCGCTTGGTCGCCAAAGCCGAAGTTGATCTCGGCGCGCTGGATGTAGATCGGGGTACCGCTTTTCGCAAAGTGGCGAAGGCCTCCGGCGTGATCGTTGTGGAGATGGCTGATGCCAACGGCAAGGAGCGCCGAGATATCGACTCCGTGGCGATTCAGGGCATCAAGAAGCGGATCCACGTCATAGGCGGGAAGAATCGGAGTTATCTCGAAGAACTTGGCGTGAAATCGCTCGTAGAGCGCGCCATCTTGCACTAGTGACTTGTTAAAGCCGGTATCTAGCAACACCCATCCATCTACGGTCTCGACGAGGACCGCAGGAACGGGCTCAACGAGGCGTTCAGCGGGGTCGCATCCATGCACGGACCAGGACTTGGGAAGATCCTCCCAGCCCAGGGTGAGCATGATAATGCGTCGCGCTCCGGCGTATCGACTGTGTTGCATCGCTCAGCTTCCTCTCGGCAAATGTCCCGCCTTCACTTGGCACGCCAAAGTGTCGCAAATCACCCGCGTGGCGATCAGCGAGGTGATGTCGGCGTTGTCATAAGGCGGCGAGCACTCCACCACCTCAATACCTGCCAAACGCTCCGAGCCGATGATCTGGATCATCTTGAGTACCTCGCGGGGCAAGAATCCACCTGGCTCGGGCCAGCCGGTTCCGGGCACGAACGCCGCGTCAAGGCAGTCGACGTCAAAAGAGAGCCACACCGCTTCGGCATCGCGCCAGGCGATCTCAAGCGCGGCTTCGGCGGCTTCGGCGACGCCCATTTCAACGCAGTCGTTCACCGTCATGATGGTGGTCTGGCGTTCGCGTCCAACGGCGACCCCCGCCCTTGGAGCTTGCCAGCCCCCGATGCCAACCTGGACGAGATTGCGCGGTGGAACATTGGGAATATCGGTGGCATGAAACCAAGGCGTGGTGTGCATACGCTCATCAAGGTCATACTCCTGGGTGTCAACGTGGCGGTCGAAATGAATGATCCCAAGATTACCGCTGAGGTGCTCGGCGACGCCTCGCACCGTGGGATAGCCGATAGAGTGGTCGCCACCGAGAACGACCGGAAGAGCGCCGCTCGCATAGACGTGCGAAACCGCCTTGGAAATCTGGTCAAAACTCTTTTCGATATTGGCAGGGATGGTGAAAACGTCACCAAGGTCTGCGATAGTAATTGACTCGCGGAGGTCCACGCCGAGCTCGAAGCTATAGGTTCCATAGAGAGCAGATATCCGGCGGATCCCCTGGGGCCCGAAGCGGGTGCCCGGGCGGTAAGTGGTTCCTGAATCCAGCGGCGCCCCGAGCACCGCGACATCGTAGCGGCCACAATCCCGGACGTCTTCAAGATAGTGCGCCTTGAGGAAGGTGTTGATGCCTGCGAAGTGAGGCAGTTCGCCGCGAGAGAAGGTCGGAATCGATTTGTCGCGCAAGCTCTCCGCACCCGCGAGTCCCACCTCGAGCGCCCAGGCCTTCTCTTTCTCCCAGTTAGTGGTGGGGAGCGTCGCCTCGGTCTCCACCGCGAACTTTGCCTCCGCGCCATAGCGGGGGAGGTATTCGCCATCGCCTCCACTTAAAGCTGCCATTTGTCTTTCCTTTCCTGTCTTTTCCAACCTGAGTTCTGCCGCGACTCCTTCAGCACAGTGAAGGTGGGACGGCCGAATCTTTACTCTTGTGACGAGCTCATCGATGCAAGGGCAATTTGTCTATTCCGTAGCCGCGCTTGCCAAGGGTTGTGTGCGTCGCGCGACGAGAGAGCGTTTGGCCTTCGCGTTCGTCTCGAGGTGGCGTAGCCGCGGGTCAGCGAGGAGCTGAGCTAAGTCGACTAGGGCATTTATGATCACATAGCCGACGCCCAAGACCAGGGTGACCCCAGCAATGGCCGGGAAGTCCCCACTGGGAATGCTCTGAGCGGTGTAGTAGCCGATGCCGGGCCAAGCGAACACGTCCTCAATCACCACCACTCCCGCAAACATCAGCCCTGCCTGGAGTCCAGTCATCGAGAGCGCGGGGCCGAGGGAATTTCTCAGGGCATGAAAAGCGAGAACGCGAAACTTAGAGAGGCCCTTGGAATTGGCGGTCTTGACGAACTCTGCCGCCATCGCGCTCACCAAGGAACCTCGTAGTACCCTTCCAATTGATACCGCCGGGCCGATCGCTACCGAAAAGGACGGCAAAATGAGATACTTGAATGCGTCAATGGTCACTCCAAGATGGCCGCTGAGAATCCCATCGATGGTATAAAATCCCGTCGGACCCAGCGGAGGATTGGCGATTCCGATCCTTCCCGTAGCGGGGAGGAGATTGAGCTTTCCATAAAAGAGCAGCAGTCCGCCGATGGCGAGGAGAAACTGTGGCACCGAAGCACCTGAGATCATTACCCCGCGCAGTATCCACGCGCCGCGAAACTCTCCGGCGGAGACCACCCCCAGCACCAGGCCCATGCCCACGGCAAGGACCAAGGCGTAGAAGGAGAGCTCCAGAGTGGCGGGGAGATAGGTTGCCAAGTCTGCCGCCACCGGCCTGCGGGTGCGATAGGACATCCCCAGGTTCCCATGCAAGATGCCATCGATGTAGTGGAGGTACTGAATTACCACGGGCTGATCGAGACCGAGACGGTGCCTCTCGGCAGCTATCGCCCCCGGAGTGGCACCAGCGCCGAGCATGGCATGCACGGGATCCGAATGCGAGATGCTCTGCAAGAAAAATAGCACTGCGGTGAGCGAGAGGACAATCACCACCGCTGCGCCAAGACGTCTAAAGATAAACGAGATTAGATACATCGGACCCCCGAGCTAAGACTGATCATCGCCAACACCACGGAGAGCATCACCGGCAAAGTTTGAAACCATCGCCATGGCCGCGATTGCAAGCGCGGGGAGTACGCAAACCCACCACTCCTGAAGGAGGTATTGGAGGTTTCGCGCCCCCATGGCGCCCAGCTCAGGAGCGGGAGCCGGGGCACCGAGGCCGAGAAAAGACAGCCCCGAGAGCGTAATGACAAGGTTCCCCACATCGAGCGAGGCGGTCACGATAACCGCGGGCACAACGCCTGGCATAACATGGCGAAGCGCGAGACGCCAAGAACGAACACCAAAGGTTCGCGCCGCCTCGATATGGGGCCGCGACATGATGGTCCGCGCCTCGCCACGCACGATCCGGGCGTAAAATGGCCACCAGACGATGGCCACCGCCAACAAGGTGTGCACCAGCGAAGCCCCCAAGGATGCGACCACAGCTATGGCGAGCACCGGCCCCGGGAAGGCGAGAAAACCGTCGGTGACGCGCATCAAAAAAGCGTCCACTCGCGAACCAGCCACTCCCGCGGTGAGTCCGATGCTTCCCCCAACGAGGATCCCCGAAGCAATGACCCCCAACGCGGAGAGCCAGCTCGAACGAATACCATAGAGAATCCTCGAGAGCTCGTCGCGGCCGACCGAATCTGTGCCAAGCAGGTGAGAGGCCGTAAAGGGGTGCAAAAAGGGCTGGTCCACGGGGACGAGGGGATTCGCCGGGGCGAGCAGCGGTGCGAAGATCGCTACCGCAGTCACCCCGACAAGGGCATATATCGCTAGGTTCCCTCGCGTGATGCGGGCAACATTGCCGAGGTGGCGCCTTGGCCTTGGGATTGCAACCACGCTCACGATGCCGACCTCGGCGCAAAGTGACAGCTGACTTGGCTGTGATGGTCGAATCTCACCACAGGGGGCCGCTTGGTGAAACAGATATCGGCGGCATCTGGACACCTCAGCTGGAAGGGACATCCCTCATCGGGGGAGTCGTGGCTCGCTTCGCTAATCACCGCTGGTAATCCGGTCCCTATACCCGGAAGCGAA
>JAKASN010000203.1 GCA_021819025.1 Actinomycetes bacterium
GAGAGGTAACCTCTCGGTGTTGATGGACTTGGCACGAGTAAATCATCCTACCCGAAATGATATATGAGCGAGTTTGCTCGGGAGCGACGATGTTTCGAAGTTGGGGATGATGTGGCGTGGCACGCCGCGCTCGTCTGGGGGTGGTTTTTGCGGCTTATTTGTCAAGGTGCGCTGAAGTTGACGATGGGAGAAGTTTTTCCTGCTTGAATATCACGGTGCGGGATCGAATTGGCAATTCTTGCTCACCCCAGCGAGGATCGCGATTGGAAAAGCAATCGTAGGGATGGCTCAATGAGTAAATTCATCACCACCAGAGTTGAATTTTCATGCAATTGTGTTTCGAAACGTGCTAGAAACAATTGAAGATCAGCGCTTTATTGGGGGTCAAAATGAAGCTACGCACTTTGGGCATGTCTATCGTGGCTGCCTGTTCGCTACTGGCACTTCCGACTTCGGCAATAGCAGCGGGTGCCTCGACCACGCTGAGTTGCACCACGGCCATGGTGACAATTCCAGCTTCGGCATCTACCACCAATGTCAGCACTTGTACGGGTACGGCTGCGGACGGCTCCCAAGAGAAGATCGAGATACCTGCCAACTTTAACGGAAATCTTATTCTTTATAGCCACGGCTATGTCTTTGACGGATCATCAAATCCGGCTACCGATGCCTTTTCCACTCAGGTCGAGGACTACCTTCTTGTCCAGGGTGATGCGCTCGCGGGGTCAAGTTACGCCACTACGGGCTGGGGAGCGGTTAAGGCGGCGTTGGGCGACCAGATCGCGACTTTGAACGATGCCACAGCACTAATAACCGCAAACAGTGCCTCCACCCTTGGTCAAACCCTCGCCAACACCACCATCACCAACAAGATTGCTACCGGCGTCTCACTAGGTGGCATGATTACCGCTGCGCTCGTGCAAGCAAATCCTTCTACCTTCACCGGAGCCATGCCCGTCTGTGGTGTAGTCGGAGGTGGCGTACCGGTTTGGAATCAGGCTCTTCTCGCCGAAGTAGCCTTCAAGCAATTCTTTGACCCGACCAATAAATTATTGGCAACCGGAATCCCCCTTGCTAGCTCCAAGACGAACTACCTCACCGCCGACGGTTTGCTCGGAAGCGCTTACACATCGGCGGCAACTAGTCCCGCTACCGCTGCGCGCCTTGCCCTCGTTGCTGCACTGGGAAATGTGCCGACTTGGTTTTCTCCCACCGGCAAAACTCCCACCGGCGAATTGCCCATTCAAGCCGCGTTGTCCCAGCCGAATATCACCACCTCTGCAGGCTTGTCAAGCGCATTGCTAGGTCAGATGGACTGGCTCTTCTACGTTGACTTTCCCTATGCATTCGGGCCAGGTCGAGCTGATCTCGAGGCCGTCGCGGGTGGGAATCCTTCTTGGACCGCCGGTGTCAACTTCGCCGAAGTTCTCTCGCAGTCCACTGATTTTGCCGAAGTCAAGGCGCTCTATGCTGCGGCGGGAATCTCCCTCAGCAGCGACCTTTCCAAATTGCAGTCGATGACTCCCATAACCGCTAGCGCTTCGGCCTTGCGCTACCTGGAGAGCTATTTCACTTACGACGGACACATCTCCATCCCGGTGCTCACCATGCATACCACCAACGATGGTTTGGTCTCTCCGCAGAACGAGACTCTCTATGCCAATGCCGTCGATGCCGCTGGCAATGCCGGTCTCCTGCGTCAGGTTTATGTCGATCAACCCGGCCACTGCGCTTTTACCGCTTCGGAATACATCGCTGGCCTAGGCGCATTGATGAGCAGAATCCAAACCGGGAGCTGGGCGGGAGCTAATCCTTCTAGCCTCAACACCTCTGCCGCAGCCAATACCACCCTTACCAGCCCGACCTATAACCTCACTGCGGACACCGCTGGCAACGTCTATTCTATGCCTCCTTCGTTTGATACCTTCGGGTACACACCGGGCCGCTTTTTGGCGCCCTATGCCAACGGTTATCAACTTGTTGCCTCAGATGGCGGAGTCTTCAACTATAACTCGGAGTTCTTCGGCTCCTTGGGCAACGTTACCCTCAATGCCCCGGTAGTTGGTGGCGCCCGAACCACCGACGGCAAGGGATATTGGCTGGTAGCCAAAGACGGTGGAGTCTTCACCTTCGGAGACGCAGTCTTCTATGGTTCGATGGGCAACAAGACCCTCAATGCTCCTATCGTGGGAATGGCGGCGACTCCCGACGATGGGGGGTACTGGCTGGTCGCCTCAGATGGCGGCGTCTTTAGCTTCGGAGACGCGAGCTTCTACGGGTCCTTGGGCAACAAGACCCTTAATGCGCCGGTAGTCGGCATGGCAGCGACATCTGACGGCATGGGTTATTGGCTGGTCGCCAAAGACGGTGGAGTCTTCACCTTCGGAGACGCAGGCTTCTTTGGTTCGATGGGCAACAAGACCCTTAATGCGCCCGTAGTCGGCATGGCAGCGACATCTGACGGCATGGGTTATTGGCTGGTGGGATCAGACGGTGGAGTCTTCACCTTCGGAGACGGAGCTTTCCTTGGCTCCGAGGGAGGCGTAAAGCTCAACGCACCGGTGGTGGGGATCAGCTACTACGCTCCCACGAATGGCTATACCCTATTTGCCTCAGATGGCGGGGTCTTTAACTTCCACTCCACCTTCAACGGTTCAGCGGGAAACATCACGCTCAATAAACCAATAGTCGCTGGACTGTGAGATACTTCGGGCGCATCGGAGCCCGTTGAGTTAGCTGTGCAATCTGTATCGGGAGGCGTTGTCGGCACCTCCCGATACTCTTTGATGAGACCTCCCGGGCACCCTAACGGCGTGAGTTACCGCTAGCATCTTCTCGCGTGAGGAAAAGTCTGCTTGTACTCGGATTCGTCTCGCTGGCTCTGGCGGGATGCGGTAGCAAGGCCGCGGCTAATTCGACGTCTAAGCCCACCACCACTAATGTAGGCGCGACCTCAACAACGTCTACCTCTACCACCGCTCCAACCACTACCACCGCTCCCACTACCACCACCCAGCCCGGAGTGGCGCCGTCGGTAGCCACTGCGAACTACACCCGGAGTGGATCGAGTCCTGGGTACAATGTCAGCATTAGCTACCCGGTCCTGGGCGGGATGACTTCGGTGGCGAGCCAGGCCAGCATCAACACACAAATAATCTCTGCTGTGGCGAACTGGGCAAATACCTTTGTTCAGAACGTCGACACGGTTGCCACGCCAGCAGGATCGCAGAGCACCTCTTCCATGACAGGGGCTTTCAAGATAGAGTTGGTGGATCCGAGAATTGTCGCCATTCAATTTGTCCTCAATGAGGATGTCGCTTCCGCAGCCCAGCCCAACACTAATATTTATGGTCTGAACTTTAACCTTGCGAACGGCCATTTGTATAGCCTGAGCGATCTCTTTAACGCCGGCTCGGCCTATCTTGCTGCGCTGAGTTCCCAAGCGATTTCCGTGCTTACCGCTGAGCTCGCGGATCAAGGAGTCCCAGCTTCGCAACTGGAGAACGATCCGGGACTTGCACCTGCTCCGGCGAATTTCTCCGCTTTTACCATCGGTCAGAGCGGATTACTGATCGGATTTTCCCAGGGACAAGTGATCAGCACCGCTCTCGGTGCCCTCACTGCGACGATCCCTTATGCGGCTCTGACATCGATCATCAATCCCAAGGGACCGCTCGCCAACCCATAAGACGATGTATCCCGCAGCGGAATTCTCGGGTATCATGGGTGGGTTGCGTCGGCTTTGGCGAGCAATTGTGACTCCATGTCTAGCTATGAGGGAGAAATCGGCATGTCATCTAGCACCGTGGCTTCGAGCCCCAAGGTTCTCAGCGAATACTTGACTGGCTCCATGGCGGCTGAGGTCGCGCTCGTGGTCGGTTACGCGGGACTGATCGGGCTCTTTGCTCAACTCGTGGTGCATCTCCCATTCACGCCAGTGCCGATAACTGGCCAGACATTTGCGGTGCTTTTTGGGGCCAGCCTCCTCGGTCCGATGCGATCGTTGTTCGGATCGGCGCTTTACCTTATTGCGGGTCTCATCGGAGTGCCATGGTTTGCCGCGGGAAGCGGGGGAATGTCGGTTGCTACTTCACCCTCCTTTGGATATATCGTCGGCTTTATCGTCGCGTCGGTGCTGGTGGGCCTCCTTGCGCGTCGTGGCTTCGATAAAGGTGTCTTGGGAACGATTGCGGAGATGGTGATGGGAAATTTGGCGATCTACGCCTTCGGCCTTGCCTGGCTCGCATACTCGCTGCATCTCCCGCTCTTGCGGGCTGCTGATCTCGGAGCGGTGCCATTCCTGCTCGGCGACCTTGTCAAAATACTTGTTGCCGCGCTGGCGCTGCCGGGGATGTGGAAGCTCGCGCAACGCTTTGCCTCGCCACGGCTCTAGTCCAAGCAATTTCGGCTCGCACTTGGTATGGTCTCGTGCGAAGGCCGGCAAAAGCGCTGCGGCACCTTGCTGTAGCGGCGAGCGCACCGCTTGGTAGCTGAGCTCATGACGCCAAGATCTCAAGGTAAGTTTGCCACGGGATCGCCACCGCTCCCATCCTGAGGAGATGTTCGGTGGGCCATTGCGTGTCGATCAAGGAGATTCCCAGCTTGGGAGCTGCCTCGACCAGCTTGGCGAGGGCGACCTTGGAGGCATCGCTGCGACGGTGAAACATTGACTCCCCGGAAAAAAAGTCCCCGAATTGGATGCCATAGAGTCCACCGATGAGATTTTGTTGCATCGGCGAGCCCCAAACTTCTACGGAGTGGCCTACCCCCATCTCCCATAGCGCAAGGTAAAGCTCCTCAATTCGTTCATCGATCCAGCGCCCCTCGCGCTGGGTATCCTTACATGCGCGTAGCACTCCGGCGAAGTCAAAGTCGATGCTGCAGACCATTCGAGAACGAGATTTACGTAGCGAGCGCCCGGGATTTGCCAGGATGCTA
>JAKASN010000204.1 GCA_021819025.1 Actinomycetes bacterium
CCAGGGTGCGAAGCTAAAGGAGGTCTCTTGGATGACCTGGCTGTAGACGCTCTGGTAGTCGTCCCACTTTTTCCGTGTCTCGAGGTCCGCAAGAGAGAACTTCCAGCGCTTGGCGGGATCGTCGACGCGCTCCTGGAGGCGTTTTTTCTGATCATCCTTGGAGATGTGGAGAAAGACTTTCACGACGACGATTCCCGAATCCACGAGGTGCTTCTCGAAGCCCTGGATTACCTTGAATCTTCGTTTTTGCTCGGCTTCGTCGATGAGGCCGAGCACTTTGGTCGCCACGACGTCCTCATAATGGCTGCGGTTGAAGATCCCGATCTCTCCCATCGCTGGCAAGGCACGATAGATCCGCCACATGAACTCATGCTTGAGCTCTTCGCCAATCGGGGCGCGAAAGCCGTGCACGGTTACCCCTTGAGGGTTGACCCCGCCAAAGACGCGTCGGATCGTCCCGTCTTTGCCACCGGTGTCCAGGGCTTGGAGCACCAAAAGTACCGAGCGCCGAGATTCTGCCCAGAGCCGCCTTTGCAGATCTTCGAGCTTGAGATGGAGTGCCACGATGTATTCGTCGATCTCGAGCTTGGTTTGGCTCACCCCTGGAGTGGCGCCGGAGTCCACCTTGGAGAGGTCGAACTTGCCGTTGGGTTTGACTCTAAGGTGGGTTTCGGCATGGGTCGCTGTCATGATCGCGCTCCTTGGCATTGCCCGCGGGCTAAGCGGTAGATTTTATCCTTCGGGCAAATGTTAGCCCAGTTGGGGCCTCACCACTTAGCAGCGCGCGGAGGTCCCTGCTGCTTGGTGCCTAGAGGTAGTAGCGAAAGACCAGTTGTGCCACGAGGGACGGCTTGGGCGCGCCCTCCACCTCAATGGTCACATCGACAAGGTTTTGCACCCCGCCGGCGATCTCTTCTACCGCTGCGATGCTGGCACCGAGGCGGACTCTTGCGCCCGAGGGGACGGGGGCGGGGAAGCGCACACGGTTGGCCCCGTAGTTCACTCCCATCTGGACGCCTTCCATGGTCATGACTTGAGCCATCAGTGTGGGCACCAAAGAGAGGGTGAGATACCCGTGCGCGATGGTGGTTCCGAACGGTCCCGCTTTGGCCATCTCGGGGTTGACGTGGATCCACTGGTGGTCCCCGGTGGCCTCTGCGAAAGCGTCGATCTGATCTTGGGTGACCTGGTGGTAGTCCGACCACCCGAGGTGCTTTCCTACTTTGCTTTTGAGGTCTTCGATTCCATGAATTACTATTGCCATGGCTACTGTTCTAGCACCGTAGCGTGGTCGCGGTGTAAAGAAACGCGATTTACAGGCGGCTTGAGTCGCAATGGGTGCCAAAGCGACCACCCGGCATCCCTTGACGCGTTGGCTGTGAGGAATTGACTCGGTGGGAATGGCTTTGCAGAGCTAAGCTTGGTGGGAGATCTCTTATCGCAGCGGTCGTTGGAAAGATGCGACGCAGCTAGGTTGCGGTCATTCCCGCGGAGGCTTTGCAAGTGCCAGAACAGAACGTCATGCGCCCGGTTTTCTTTGGACATGGCTCGCCGATGAACGCCATTGAGTCGAATCGCTATTCGCTAGCGTGGCGGGAATACGGGGCAAGCATCGCTTTGCCACGAGCGGTTCTCGCGATCTCTGCGCACTGGTATATAGGCGCAACTGCGGTGACAGTGATGGCGCACCCAAGAACTATCCACGACTTTTACGGCTTTCCCCGCGCGCTCTTCGAGGTGGAATATCCCGCCCCAGGAGATCCCAAGGTGGCCCAAGAAGTTATCGAGCTGGCTGAGCCGGTGTGGGTTGGTACGGACAGCGACTCTTGGGGGCTTGACCATGGGACCTGGTCGGTGCTGTGTCACGTCTTTCCCCAAGCCAATGTGCCGGTGCTGCAGCTCTCCATCGACGCCAGCAAGCCGATGAACTATCACTTTGAGCTGGGGCGAAAGTTAGCCGCCCTTGCCGATATGGGGGTCCTGGTGCTTGGTAGCGGCAACGTGGTTCACAACTTGCGGCGCATCAACTGGTCAGAGCCCGAGGCGGGCTACGACTGGGCGAGGACTTTCAATGAAGAAGTCGCCGGGATTATGCAATCCGATCCAGAGGCTCTGCTACGAATCGAGAGCCATCCCGACTTTGCCCTGGCTTCGCCTACCCCCGACCACTTCTTGCCGCTGGTCTATCTCGCGGGCATGGCGCGTGAAATGGGAACCACCGCGACGCGCTTCTTGGACGGATATGCCTACGGTTCGCTATCCATGGCGGCATTTCAGCTATGAGGATCTAAGCGCAATGACGCCCAAGAGGTTTCGGGGGCGTTGCCCAAGATTCCTTGGGCAAAGGCGGCCACCGGTGCTGCTCGACACACTCACCCGCCAAAGAGAGTGACAGGTGAGTGTGTTTAGCACCAATGTTGGGCTCTTGCGAAGGTTGCCTGGTAAAGCCAACCTTTGCTGCCGCGACCCAAAGGTGTTTCTAGGGTCCGGTGGGAGCCAGCGCGCTGATCAAACCGCTGACATTGGGTGTGCCCAAGCCTGAAGCGGCGTCCCATCCTTGGAGCGCTGTATATCCGGTTATACCACCGGAGCTGTTATTTCCCGAGGTGATGTCGTGGAAGGCTTGGGCATATTCGGATGGCTTGTTGGCGAGGGCGTAAAGCTTAGGTACGATGAAACCTTGTGCACCATCGACTTGGTTGATGGTCGCCACCACGGCTGCCCACTGCGGCGTGGCTGCACTGGTGCCGCCAATGGGTACCCATCCCGGGCCATATACGGGATCGAAGCTCTCGTATATCAGAACCGAGGAGATGACCGCTGCGTTGTAGGAGACATCTGGGAGGCCACGGGCGGCTTCACCTAAGTAATTGGCTTGAACGAGCGACTTTTGGAATGGCGTGACGGGAAAGATCGAGCTGAAGCCACCTCCTCCGGCTCCGTAGGCGTCGTTCCAAACCGACTCGGACTGATAACTCGTAATATACGTGCTGGGGGGATTTGTGATCTCTGTACCGCCTACAGAGAGCACGTTTGGGCTCGAGGACGGGTAGTTGACTGTGGTATAAGGATACGGAGCCCCCTGCTTGTTGGTGTTTGCCACTCCGGAGTCTCCAGAGGCAAAGAGCACTGTGACTCCGTCGGCGGCCGCCATCGCGTAGAGCTTATCGAGGCCAAGAATGGAGGCACTTGAGTTGAAGGCTTGCTCAGTGGTGGCAAAGGAGTCCGACCAAATATTTCCGAGATGGTGGTTGAGCGCCCAAAGCTGGGCGTTTTCGAGGTTTTGTAGTCCTTGCACTCCCTGGGTCTCTGCGACGGGAACTGTTACCAGGGCGATGTTTGCGCCCGGAGCCATCGCATGCGCATACTCCACGTCAAGGGTGGTCTCATACGCCCATCCGACCTTGTTAATAATCGCCTTATTGTTCATATTCACAGGGCTCGGTAGTCCGTTATAGTTGAGAACGGTAGTTCCCTCGGGGTTGTAGATCTTGAACGACGGCGGGGCGGAAATATTGTATGCCTCGTCAAACGTGGCGAGGTCCTGGCGGATCGTGGGAGACCCGTAGGAGTCGAAGATTACGATGGTTTGCCCGGCGCCGCCGCTCGTCGAAGTGGGAAAGTTGTACTCGGTGGCCATGTCGGGCGGGCCGTAGCAGGCGATCCCGTAGGTTGCTTGGCAGTAGACAGGGCTAGGCGGACCCGACGGTGCATTTTTCTGAACTCGACTGTGGAAAATTGGCCCAACCACCTCAAGGGGTACCAAGGGACTGATGGTCGTCGCGCTAGCGCCTAGGGCAGGAGCAAGGCCGGATCCCGAGAGAAGTAATGTAACTGGTACCATCACGGAGACGCCCAGGGAAGCAAATAGTTTCGTTCCTGATACTCGCATGGTCCTCCTCGGATTGAGGGTCGCGCCGATCGATCCGTCCGCGCAGCCGATTTCAGATTGCGGCGTTAATTTATCGCAAATCGAGGGGCATCGCCGATGATTAGGGTGCTTTGTTGCAAACGGAGCCCGGGAGCATTGCCTGCGTCGGTCGACTGGATCTGAGTTGTAAAGATGTGTTATGAACCGGTGAAATAGCGCGTAATTGGGTTGACACCACAGAAGGCAGTGCAGCCAGAAGTCCCATGTTGTCTGCTGTGCCAACAAATGCAGTCGCGATCGAAGGTCAGTGGAGCGGCACACGAAGTTACTCTCAACTTGGGCTGCCAGGTGTCTGACCCCTTTGCTTCTGCCACCGATACTCGAGTGGAGTAGAAGCCTAGGAGCTCACAACTAGGTAAATCTGATCGATTAACCTGTCGGCGCACACAAGCGCGCCAACGCTTCGCGGCGCTGCCCTTGCCGCTTCAGAGCCTCGCTCGGAGCTAAGTTTGAGGGTGATATCAGTGAAAGTAGATGGTCTTGTAGGCCCGGGAACTCGGGTGGATAAGAAAGGCCACTACCACGCCTCTCACCAGCAAGGTGATGATCGCCGAGAAGTAAGAGAGCGAACCGAAGTTCAAGATAATCAACAGCACCGGCAAGGAGGCCGCGGCAAGGGCAACCCAATAGCCCCACTTGCGTTCGTTGGCAAGACCAAAAGCACCGGCAGCTTCAGCTAAGGCGAGCACGATGCCCAATGACCCGCCGAAGTGGAAGAGCAGATCCAGCACGGCGTTGAGATACAAGAGCAGCTGCGCGGTGTTGAGCATTTGGGGAAGGGAGCGATTGTAGAGGCGCATCTGTTGCATAATTTAAACTCCTAAAGCGCTTCGGCGCTTCTATGACTCTGAGCTGTTCTGACCCTTTACTCTAGAGCACCTTTTCCCTAACAGTGTTGCACCGCCACTTGAGACCCAGGTGGGATCTGCCTTGGAATCGCCTGCGAAGCGGCCACCCAGGCCCCAAGCACGAGCTTTGGTC
>JAKASN010000205.1 GCA_021819025.1 Actinomycetes bacterium
GGCCAAGCACTGGCCGGAGTTGCGCCCAAGCGCGCAACAAGGCGAGGACGACGACCAGTTCGCCGGGATCCGGGAGTATCTCATCGGAGCCGACGGCGAGACTCCGCCGCCAGGCTTGGATATCTTCCAGACTGTCCGCTGGCACCTCCAGCAGCAGGGTGCAACGCCCAAAACGACAGATTCCTTACCCCCAGGACCAAACCCCGCCTCAGAAGGGCCTACGGCGCCCCCTGAGCCTTGGACCATCGATGGCGTCCTTGCCGCCGACCGCGCCCGTCATCTCGAGGACTGCGACTACCGCGGCGATGGGTACGACGATGCCGAGTACGACCATGGCGATGAGTGACGAAGGGGGGATCTGCCTGGCCCGGTCGAGTCTTGGCGGTGTGAGGGCTGCAACGGGCGGTCCTCACCATGGTCGTTGGTGGTCGGGTCTTGCCGTCCGAGGCCCATGCGGCAAGCCGCGGCGGAGTTCGGGCGCTGCAAGGTCCAGTGGGATCTCCGCTATGGCGAGTCGGACCGCTATGGGTATCCCCGTTGCCTCAGCATCACAAAGAAAGGCAATCACTGCAAGAACCCGACGGTGGACGGGGAGTTCTGCGCCCGACACCTGGCAGCCCGAGCCAGCGAGCCGAAGCAGCGCGCCATGAGACCATGGCAGTCGAAGGAGTGTCTTGGCGACTGGCATCCGTCAACTTGGGTCCGTATTCTATGCATACATCTCACTTGCCATCGCCAAAACGGAGCCGACATGCTTGACTCCCCCGAATTACACGGTTAGGATTATGGACAGTCGAAAGAACCCATCCAATCAAGCGTGTCCGCTATTCTCGTCAGTAGAAGCTACGGATCTCTTGTCTGGGGAAGCGCCAGCGGACGCCGTTCATCACAAGATGCCTGGGGGACCTGTGATCCTGACGATCGGTCGAGACGCGCCCGACAAGCGCAAAGCCGTTGAACGCGCTGTCACCGCCAAGGAAGACTTGGTGCTCATTGGTGATGCCGCGGCAGCTCTGACCAATGTACCGGATTGCGCGGTCCAAACCGTCGTAACCTCTCCTCCGTACTGGTCTATTCGTGATTATGACGGGGATGGGCAGATCGGGATGAACGAACCGCTCCCGATCTACATCAAGTCGCTGGTGTCCATATTTGACGAAGTCCGGCGTGTGCTCATCGACGATGGAACCGTGTGGATGAACATTGGAGATTCTTATACTTCTGGCAACCGCGCATGGAGTGCGCCCGATAAGAAAAATCCGGCTCTGGCCATGAGTGTCCGGCCGCCGACCCCCGAAGGGCTAAAGGACAAAGACCCGATCGGAGTCCCGCGGCGATTGGCGCTCGCGATGCGAGATGTCGTCCGGCTCCTGCGTTCCGATACATATGGTACAAGCCCAATCGGCAGCAATGGTGACCGTTAGAGGGCTTGAGTTGGAATTACATTGATGGGACTATAGGGGAGTATGGCCTTAGATGTTCGAGAAGAAGAAAGAGCGCAGGCGCCAAGAAGAATATGCGACGAAGCTTGCGGCATGGCAGCAGCAGATGGACGAACTCAAGGGAACGCTTGCCTTTCTTGACGAGCATGACCCGCAGGAGGTAGAAGGGTTCTTTACGAAGCCCGGCGAGGAAATTATTGCATACGTAACGGACACTGGCTTGGTGGAGCTTCGAAGCCGACAGGGTATGCAGGTGTCCGTGATAGTCGATAAGGGGAACCTGTGCATAACGACCGGGCGCATAGTCTTCCAGGGTCCTGGTAAGACGATCGAGTGTGATTTCGCGAAGTTGAGCGGCCTTCACTTTGATGAGGAAGTTGGATCGATCACCGTTTCGGTTTCTAATCGGCAGAAGCCGCTCACCGTCGGGTATGGTCTCGCCGCGCAAAGCTTGATTCGTTGGCGAGTCGACCTTGCCGTAGCGATACACCGCGGTGGCGAAGATGCCTTTGAGAAGAAACTGCGTTTGGAACTGGACCGGCTGAATCAGGCGAAGCCAATCTTGTGATCAGCTGTCCAACATGAAGCGGCGACGGTGACCGATTAGCGGGATGAGTAGGAATTGCGTGGGTGGAATTAGATGCATCTGACGAGTGGCGAGACGGGCATCATTGGCTTCATATCGGGCGCGGTGAGCATGCTGGGTGCCTCGGCTATTCAAGCATACGTTGCGCGCCATGACCAGAAGGCAAGGTCACAAGAATCGGAGGCGGCACGGAGGGCCCAGCTCTTCGATGTGCGCGAAGAGCGGGCTGAGCAGCACGGGACGGCTCTACGAAATCGACAGCGGGAAATGCTTATGACTCTGCAGGAAGAAGTATTGCGCCTGACTCGCCTATCAATCGAAACCCATTGGGAATTTGAGGGCCTGCGGGAGATGGGTGAAAACGAAAGGGTTAGCGAGAAATTTCGCGACGATTCAAACGCACGGCGTACGGAGCGACTCGAGCTCCAGCGTAGCGTTCATGTAAAATGCCAACGGTTGCTAGATGGGGGCGCGCGCGATGCCATTCAACGCGTCCTAGACACCGCTTCAAGACTTTCGCCTGAGATGACCAAAATAGGATCCTCCGCATGGTACCAAGAACTAGCTCCGATTGTCAGCGAATGCGATTCGCAAGTGGGGCGTGTTCTGCGAGACCTTGATGAAAAGGAGCTTGCGCGCGACCGCGAACTCATCGATGAGGTTCAAGAACTCGCTGACGGGACTAACTAATGAACCTCCTCTACTACGGCGACAACCTAGACGTGATGCGCCTCCACATGAAGGACGAGTCGGTTGACCTGGTCTATCTAGATCCGCCATTCAACTCGAACGCCAACTACAACGTCCTCTTTCACGAGCAGGATGGCTCCGAGCCTGCGTCACAGGTGGTCGCTTTCGAGGACACGTGGCACTGGGACCAGTCGGCCGCTCGAGCCTACGAGGAGACGGTCGAACACGGTGGTAAAGTCGCCGACGTCATGCGCGCCTTCAGAACGTTTCTGGGCACGAATGACATGCTCGCCTATTTGAGCATGATGGCGCCGCGGTTACTCGAGATCCGGCGAATTATGAAGCCGACCGCATCGATCTACCTCCATTGCGACCCGACCTCGTCGCATTACCTGAAACTACTTATGGACGCGGTGTTCGCGCCGGAGAACTTCAAGACCGAGATCATTTGGAAGCGTACTTCCGCTCATAATGATGGCGCTCAGGGTAGGAAACAGCACGGTCGGATCCACGATGTAATCCTGTTTTATGTTAAAGGCGACGATTGGGTGTGGAATCCCGTGTTCACACCTTACGACGACACGTACATTGAGCAGTTTTACAAATACATCGAGCCAGGCACCAATCGCAGGTACCGATTAGGGGACATAACCGGTCCTGGCGGTGCGGCCAAGGGCAATCCCCAGTATGAGGTGATGGGCGTAACTCGTTATTGGCGGTATTCGCGCCCAGAGATGGAACGATTGATTAGTGAGGGCCGGATCGTCCAGACCAAAGAGGGAAACGTGCCGGCGTATAAGCGCTACCTGGACGAGATGCCGGGCGTCCCGCTCCAGGACATCTGGATCGATATCAATCCGCTCTCCTCGCAGGCGGCCGAGCGCCTCGGTTACCCGACCCAGAAACCTCTCGCGTTGCTTGAGCGAATCATCGAATCCAGCTCGAACCCAGGCGACGTCGTTTTTGACCCCTTCTGCGGCTGTGGCACAACCGTCGACGCTGCTCAGAAGCTTGGGCGCCAATGGATTGGAATCGATATCACGCACCTTGCGATCGGATTGATCAAGCATCGCCTCAGGGGCGCTGGCGTCCCGGACGATTCTTATAAAGTCATCGGCGAGCCCACGGACCTATCGGGCGCCACGGAACTGGCTGCCACGGATCCTTACCAGTTTCAGTGGTGGGCCCTAGGCCTTCTCGGTGCCCGGCCCACCGAGAAGAAGAAGGGCGCGGACCAAGGCATTGACGGCCGTCTCTACTTCCACGATGGCGACGGGGATACAAAGCAAGTTATCTTCTCGGTGAAGGCTGGCAAAGTGCAGTCCTCCTACGTTCGGGACCTCGTAGGCGTGATTAACCGTGAGAAGGCGCAAATGGGAGTCTTGATCTCGCTGAATCCCTCTACGAGCGAAATGCGCAAAGAGGCCGCGAGTGCGGGGTTTTATGACGACCCTTGGGACACCAAGCACCCACGGATCCAGCTCCTTACCATCGGCGAGATCATGAACGGAAAGGGAGTCGACATGCCAGCGACGCACTCGAACCGCACGCTGAAGATGGCTCCAAGGACGCTCCAAGTTTCAGGAAAAGTGCGATCCAGGTCAAAATTGACGGCTGATGCGTCGGGGCTGGCGGCGGAGGAATTGCCGGATTTGTTTGACGGTGGTGAAGGTGACGACATTGACGCGACGTTGCGAGAGTAAATTTAGCGCTATTTCGTCGTTTCCACTGGAAGGGGGTTCTGGACTCAATTACTTTGCGCGGCTGTGGATATAGAAAGGGCGGGAAACGTGGACTCCGATGGTGACCAAGGAATGATCAAGCTAATTGATGCAGCCATAGCTCTGGTCGACACGGCGTCGACCCGTGCCCTCGTATGCGCTGCTTACAACGTCGCGGAACTGAGTGGGCACGGACGTGAGGCTGAACTATTCCATATAAATCTCTTCGAGGGCGACCTACCTGACGATCCAATTGAGATGCTTCGAGCCAGATCTCCGAATGCACCAGTTTCCGCACTTCTTGAAGATTCTCGTTGGATAGACCAACAGTGGAAGGATATGCGATCAGTCGGAGGCACGCGGGTAACCGGAACGATCGATTTCCTTGATGGACAGATGTTCGACGAATCATGGCATGTAATCTACACTGCACTGAAGCAAATCCATGGATGGACTGTCAAG
>JAKASN010000206.1 GCA_021819025.1 Actinomycetes bacterium
GCCCGAGGGCATTCGTGAGGCTCTGCAGGTCTCCTTTCGACAAGGGCAGCGGCGCCACGTGTGTGGGCGAGAACACCACCGTCAAGGTCGCCGCCGCGGCGACCCCGGCAACGAGCACTCCCGAGAGCGGGCCGGTGGCAGAACTTGGCTCGGTGAAAAAGTTGTCAGTAGTTATCGGAGGTTCCTTAGCTCGGTCTCATTGCAGCTTCGTCCCAAAAGGATAGGTCTCCTCTGGCGATTTGGCAAAAGTTGTCGTGGCGAACTTTGCCGCGGTCGGTTTCGCTTGGCAACCATGGAGAGCCTGTTGGCGAGGTTGCCAAAGTCGCTGCGGGACCTTCGCGCTCTTGGTAGGTTTGCATCGAGGCATTGATCACTCCCATACTTGGATCGCGATCCAGGTGCGCGCTAGAGGCGTGCTGGGTTGGTTCCGAGGGAGAGTTGTGCAACTTAGGCGCAGTGAGCCAGCAATTACCGATTCGCAGTATCGCCAGTTGACGTCCAAGCCCACCTTGGGTGCGACGCTGCGCCGGTGGTGGACCCTTGGGGTGTTACTGCTCGTTTTCGAGACCCTTTTGTTGCTGATTTGGAGCCATCTTCTCTGGAGCAGATTCGACCTCGGGGAAGACTATGCCCTCTTCATTAAGGCCTTCGGGGAGGTGGGATCCGGGAACCTGCATCCCTTCGTCGATGCCTACAACAACCTGCAGTACTACGGTCCCCTGACAAATTTTCATCTCCTGGGCTTTCCTTTTTTGGACAATAACTTCGAGCTAGCGATGTTCCCCCTGGCGCTGATCAACCTCGTGTGGCACTCCAGTTTTGCGATCCTCGCGGTGCAGGTGCTCGCGGCCCAGGCTGCCCTTGTGGCTGCCTTTCGCTTCGGCCTTGAGCTCATCGAAGAGGCTTCACTTTCCCGAGGCGCCCAGCGATGGAGCGCAGCGGGGTTCTTTCTCCTTCTGGTGCTGTCTCCTTGGACGCTTTGGGCCGTGTCGTTTGACTTTCACTTCGAGCCAGTTGTGGTGGTATTTCTGGTCTTGGCGCTTCGCGATCTCTACTTTGGCTCTTGGAGGTGGACTCTTTGGGCAGGCCTGGTCTTGGCCGGCGGGGACGTGACATCAATCTGGCTCGTCGGCGCGGGAATCGGAATGCTGGCCCTCAGCGGACGGCGTCGGCGCATCATGTCTGGTGCGATGGCCCTCGGCGGTGCCATCTGGCTCGGGGTTATCTTTGCGCTGCACGGGGCGCAGGGCCCAGCGGTAAGTGCCAACTACGCCTACCTTTTGGGAGGAGGTCCCCCAGCTGCTGGAGCGGGCGCGCTCTTGAGGCTGCTTGTGGCGATTCCCAGGCATATTCCCGAGATCTTCACGCTCTTGGTTCAGCGCAAGGTAATCATCTACCGCTGGATCGCTTCGGGTGGGGTCTTCGGGTTGGCAAGCCCGCTCTCTTTTGGCACCGTGCTTGCGGTATTGGGAGTCAACTCCCTCAACCAAGGCACGGCTTTCATCGACAATTATGCCGCCTTCCAGAACTTTGCAGCGGTGGTCACTCTCGCACTTGGGACGTTGTGGATCTTTCTTTGGGCCCAGAGGCGCGCCGCGTCCAAGGAGCGCGCCAAAAATGCCCTGCGGCTCGTTGCCCTCTTGGTCTTGGTGCAGTCGCTGGTCTATTTTGTCATGTGGGTTCCGCGGGCTAGGGAGTATTACTTGCACAACTCCGCCGCCTCGGCGAATGCACTCCAGAGGGTGTTGGCCGAGACCCCTGCCAACGCCGAGGTTATCGCCACCATTAGCATCGAAGGGCGCTTTGGCGAGCGTCGCTACGTCTATCCCTTCACCTCGACCTTTCTCGACGGGCAGACGATACCGCTCATCGGCTCAAAAGTGGTCTTCGTCTTCTATCTCAAGGACGTCCAAGGTCCCCAAGCGGTAACCATGAACCGCGAAGCGATTGCTGAAGTCATCAACGAGTTCCATCCCAAGGTCCTCCTCGAACGCGACCAGGTCTACGCTTTTTTGTTGACGCAGAACCCCGCCATGGTAAGGATCATCACCTTGCCCTGATGGGGACGACTTTGGGAGATTCTTTCTTCGTCGAACGCAATTGATGCTAGGAGCCGCCTTCTTCGGCCCCCGAAGAGCCACTCGTTGGCTGCAAAGTAGATCATGGTGTTTATGTGTGAGTCGGGGAATCCCATTGGTGTAACTTTGATGAGAAGAGTAAACCCAACTAGTGCGAGAAGTAAGTCCATGGTGGGAGATCGCGCGAGAAATGGCGCAGAGTTGGCGAGCCGGTCTGCCTTGGCAGAGGTGGAGACCTATCTCAGTGCGCGTAACCGCCTCTCCGACTCCAGTCGCGCTACCTACCGATCTGATTTGGTGGCCTTTGTCGCCGCGGTGGGGGACCCCACCGCTCTGGAAATCGCCGAATTGAAACGCTACTTTGCGAAGCTGCGACGCGATGGGCTCTCCCAGAGAACTCTGTTGCGCAAAGCGAGCGTGGTGCGCGGCTTTATCGACTACCTCCACCGAGAGGAGCTCGGCTCTGTTTCGCCGGCGTCGGCTTTGCGGGTGGGGCGGGTGCCCCAGGGCCTTCCCAAGCCGGTTCCCGAAGTGACGCTGCAGAGGCTTTTTGACTCGCTCTATCGCCAGTATCACGAAGATCCCCACGACCTCCTCTTGCGTGACATCGTGATCCTTGAGTTGATCTATGGCTCGGGGTTGCGGGTTTCGGAGCTGTGTTCCTTGAAGCGAGGGGACGTCGACGTCAAAGCGTGCTTTGTCAGAGTGCTTGGCAAGGGCGCCAAGGAACGCTTCGTGCCGATCTCGGGCGCGGCGGCTCAGGCCTTTGAGCGTTACCTGCAGCGCATGGCCTTAGAAGGGACATTCGCTGATGCGGTGGCGCTCTTTCCCAATGCGGCGCGCCGGGCCATGACGCCCCGAGACGTCCACCGCGTCCTAGAGCGCCGCGCTCCCTATCCCATCTCGCCGCATCAGCTCCGTCACTCTTTTGCCACAGATCTTCTCACTCACGGTGCGGATTTGCGCTCCGTGCAAGAGCTGCTTGGCCACAAATCTGTAGCAACCACCCAGATTTACACCAAAGTCTCACTTGAAATGCTCAAAGAGACCCACGCTAAGACTCATCCCCGCGCAATTGACAGCTAGGATGCATGCTGTGGATTCCGAGTCAATCGATCAGCTTTCACTGTGGTGGAAGGAGTACAAGCAGACGCGGAGCCCTCAGGCCCGTGATCGACTCATCGTGAACTATTCACCTTTGGTCAAGTATGTAGCGAGTCGTGTCGCGAGCGGCCTTCCCGGCAATATTGACGTGGGAGATCTCGTCTCCTACGGCATCTTCGGCCTCATGGACGCCATCGACAAGTTCGACCCGGAGCGCGCCATCAAGTTTGAGACCTATGCCATCGCTCGAATAAAAGGTGCCATCATCGATGAGCTGCGTGCCATTGACTGGGTGCCGCGTTCGGTGCGTTCCAAGGCGCGAAACGTAGAAAAGGCCATCGCCAAGCTGGAGGCCAAGCTGCTTCGCTCTCCAAGCGACGAGGAGCTCGCCGCCGAACTCAACATGAGCGCCAAGGATCTTGGCGATATCCTCACCGAGACGCGCCGCCTTGGCTTTGCCGCCTTGGATGAGATCATGTCCTCCGCCGAGCGCGGAGATTCGCCAACTTTGGGCGACTCGATTCCCGATAAGTCCTTCGGGCCGGTGATGACTTTTGAGAACGAAGAGACCAAGCATCTTTTGGCATCGGCTATGAACCGGCTCGGGGATCGCGAGAAGATGGTGCTGGCGCTTTATTACTATGAAGGCTTTACCCTGGCTGAGATTGGCCAGGTGCTCGGAGTCACCGAGTCGAGAGTCTGCCAAATACACACCAAAGCGGTGATGCAGCTACGCATGCGCCTCAGCGACTTCGAAGGCTCCTGATCAAACTGGTGCCCGCTCGGTGCAATGCGCTCCTCTCGGCCTTAACCCTCCTCGCGGATCGGTAAGCTAGTCAACGACTAATTCAGGTCTCGAGGCGCCCCAACGGTCGCATGCAGATGCGCGAGCTTCGAGGCTGGGATAACCGTGGGAGGAAGAAAATGAGTCAAGAACCAGTTGTTACTATGCGCCAGCTCTTAGAAGCAGGCGTCCACTTCGGTCACCAGACGCGGCGCTGGAACCCCAAGATGAAGCGTTTCATCTATGGGGAGCAGAACGGCATCTACGTCATCGACCTTCATCAAACTTTGCGGCGTATCGAGACCGCCTTTCTCTTTGTGCGTGACGTCGCCGAACGGGGCGGAAACGTGCTTTTCGTGGGCACCAAGAAGCAGACGCATGACCCCATTGCGAACTACGCGCAAATGTGTGGCATGCCCTACGTCAACGAGCGCTGGCTCGGTGGCATGCTCACCAACTTTTCCACCATTCTCGGTCGAGTCAAGAAGATGCAGGAGTACGAGAGGATGCTCGTGGCGGGAGACTTCGAGGCGATGCCAAAGAAGGAGGCCTTGATCCTCTCCCGTGAGCTGGAGAAGCTCCAGCGTAACTTGGGCGGCTTGCGCAACCTCGACAAGCTCCCCGAAGCTCTTTTTGTCATCGACACCAAGAAGGAGGCCATCGCGGTGACCGAAGCCAACAAGCTCGGTATCCCGGTGGTAGCAGTAGTCGACACCAATTGTGATCCCGACGTCATCACCTATGTCATTCCCGGCAACGACGATGCGATTCGCTCTGGAGAGCTGATGTGTCGGATCATCGCAGACGCGGTACTCGAAGGGCGTCGTTCGCGTCCTGAGGTGCTAAATATCGCCAAGGCCCTAGATCCCGAAGAAGAGGCCAAGCGCGACGCGCTACAAGCTGAGGCGCGCCGACGCGCCGCTGAAGAGGCC
>JAKASN010000207.1 GCA_021819025.1 Actinomycetes bacterium
CACCCAGGTGTCAAAGGTCCCCAAGCCAAAACTCTCGGCACCCCAAAAAAGGGGTTTCACGTCAAAAGCGAAAATCGCCAACAACAAGAGCGCCGCGAGAACCGTCGGAACGTGATGGCGATTGCTCGGGTCAATGTCACGACGGCTAGCGTCGAAGACATTCTTGAGTTCACGAGCAAGGTTGTAGCTCTCCTCTTTTCTCTGATTTTTAGTCTTGAGGATTTGATGGCGGTGCATGGCCAACTGCACTTGGTCATCAGAAGCCTTCTCAGATGCCATCCACGTCGAGACGAATCCACTTGCCCAATCGGCGAGCCCTGGATTTCGACCCTCGCTAAAACGCGGTGTGCTAAGTACTGTCATCTCAGTTCCTTTCTAACGGACTCTCATTTTTGTCACAGCTGACAAGCGTCGCAGCGATCCCATCGAGATCGATCACCTCTTCACCTGTCGATGGGTTATACGTGCCCCACAGCTTTCGCTGTGAGGTTGAATCATCGCCTTCGGACACGAGATCCAGCGCATGGCGCGCCAGCGCGACGACATCGTCGATCTCGACGTGGCAGCAATTAGGGGGTGCGCAGGCCAAAATAGAGGCCGCCTCATGGCTTACCAGGCTCAAAAATGCGGCGGTTGCTGACTCGGCGGCTTCGCGGTCGGAAGTGGCAACTCTACGAGAGGCTTCCGCTTGGCGAAGCGATTTCTGGTATGCGAATCGGGTCACCGCCACCCGCCCCGGCTCGGTATCTTTGATGACCCGAACGCTGGCTGCACAGATGAGACCTAAGATGATTGCCTCCAACCACGGGACGATGCCGGGACGAACCTCCTGATCTATTGCGCCAAGAAGTAGGATCGCCAGCAATAGCACGAGGCCGATAACGACCGCCTCGACCCGATGCTTCTCTCTAAGGGCCAGCGCTTCGAGCCAAGCTGATCCCACCAGTGCGGTTGAGATTGCACCGAGTGCAGCCGGGCTACTGAACCCGCTGTGGGCGATCATCAGGCCGACCAGCATGCTCTCTCCGAGAACAATGGCCGCCATAACTAGTAGCGCCACCGACAGCCGGATCGGCCGTCGATGGCGGGGGTCGGACTGGCGGGAGGTGGCTTCAAGCGCCTCCCGTAGCGCCATCGCGGCTCGCCGCTTCTCTTCTGCGGTTGCGGCCGTGGCGAGTGCCAGTGCACGGCGGTCCGCGGCATTTCCGAAGCTGACGTGTCCTTCGGGGTGCTTATGTATTACCTCGCCGAGCACAGCCTGGGGTGAAGTCGGAAAAGCTTCGCTTGGCACCTGGGAGGAAATAGTGGACATGGATCTCTCCTTTTTTTCGCCTAGTGATCGCTCAGTCTCGGGTGCGATTGAACTGTCGCTCCTGGGAACCATTCCTTCACCCAGCTACGATTTCAACTATGACTCTGCGGTTCAGCCCCGAGGGACCAGGGGCTACGAAATCGTTGGCGCCCTCCCCGACGGCGATGATCTTCGCAGCGGGAACACCCATATGTTCCAGCCAATTAGCTACCGATGCTGCTCGCTGGGCGGAAAGGGTCAAGTTGCTTGATGGCGACCCGGTCGCAGAAGCAAATCCGATTATGATCGCGCTAGCGTTAGTCGTCTGGATTAACTGCTTGGCAACAGGTGCCAGGACCGTCGCCGCCGATGAGCCCAACGTTGCCGAGTTATTGGCGAACAGCGTCGCCCCGGAGAGATTGTCCGAAACTGACTGGGTTGCCAGCCCGGCACTAACAGCTTGGTCAATCATGGATGCAATGCCCACGGACTGTGGCAGAACCTCCACCCGTATCGCTCCTGCGCTGATCAGCGCCGTTTGAACCGTGGCGCTCTCCGATGCGCTCGGCGCGCGACTTGGTGCCACGACAACTAGGACCGTGGTACCACTAAGGCTTCCGGGAGCGACACTGCCGGCAAGTGACGACACATAGGCGAGAATTACGCGATGCCCGAGGGTCGCAGCCTGGGCCAAAGTTGCGGTAGCGTCAGAGGCGACTTGAAGGGCCGATCCGAGATCGGCGCTGGTCCCAAATTGGGTAGGGAGTTTTGCAGCCAGGGACTTGGACCAGGTAGAAACCTTCGAAGTAGTGATCGCAAGCGATGCCGCCTCGGCAGCCTTCTTTGCGGTTTGCCAACGGGCCAATTTTGCAGTGGAAGTGTAATTTTGAAATGTGGTGGCACCTTTGCCGACGGGAGAGGGCCTCGGGCTAATTGGAACCTCGACGGGTAGTGGCGCCGAGCCGAGAACCTCGCTGGTCGAATTAACTTGGGCGATTGCGATGTTCTCTCCTGGCTGCGAGGTGTTTGTGAGAACTGCAGCGACATCCCGACTTGGAACAGAAGCAGCGACGCTTACCACCAGCGTCGATGGCGTAGTCTTGGGCCCAATCAGGATGGTCGGCCCAGTCGGCGGGACCTGCACGCCGAGTTGCGCGGGCGCATTGCAGCCTGCAGCAACTAGAGCTGTCAGCGCTATTGCTGCCAGGGATGCCAAGCGGCGGGTTCGAAAACTGAGTGCAGTAGGGATGAAGAAGGATGTCATTGTGATTGCTCCTAACTGTTGGCACGGTTGCCGGCCCGTGAGAAGCCGTAGCAACTATGACGCCTGTGGCGACGCTGACTGTGAGCAAGAATCTAACGTAAGGACTCACCAATAAATAACTCAGGCAAATAGCGTTCGGCCGGGTAGCCTTGAAGTATGGCAATCAAGGCGGAGACTCTGGAGGCGGTAGGTCGGCGGATCAGCTCGTTGTGGCCCCAGTTAAACGAGCGGCAGCGGCGCACGTTGTTGGGGGTCGAAGCGCGGGAGTTGGGCTGGGGCGGCGTTTCGGCAGTGGCCCGGGTGACGGAGGTGGCCCGCTCGACGGTCACCATTGCGATAGCGGAGTTGGAGAGCTCTGAAATGCTAGAGCCAGGGCGGTCGCGTCGTGCGGGGGGTGGCCGCAAGTCGGCAACTGTGGCAGACCCCGGGCTGGCAGCAGCGCTGGATGCGTTGGTGGACCCGGCGACTCGTGGTGATCCGATGTCACCATGGCGATGGACTGCCAAATCCACCCTAAGCCTGGCCGAGGCGCTGAGCGTATCAGGGCACCCGGTTTCGGATCAGACGGTAGCCGGTTTGTTGCGTGATGCCGGCTACAGCTTGCAGGCGAACTCCAAGACTAGGGAGGGCCGCCAGCACCCTGACCGCGACGCCCAGTTCCAGCACATCCACGATCTTGGCAGGCGGTTTCTACGGGCGAAGGATCCCATGGTCAGTGTCGATGCGAAGAAGAAGGAGCTCGTCGGCGCCGAGCCGGGTTACAAAAACGGTGGGCGCGAGTGGGAACCCAAAGGTGGTCTAATGCGGGTGGGAACCCATGACTTCCCTGACCCGGCAGTGCCCAAGGCAGTTCCCTACGGGGTCTATGACGTGGGGGCGAACACTGGCTGGGTATCAGTCGGCTCCGATGGCGACACCGCCGCGTTCGCGGTCGAAACGTTGCGCCGCTGGTGGTCCGGGGTCGGAAAGGCCCGCTACCCCAAGTCCAAGAGGTTGCTCGTCTGCGCAGACGCGGGAGGTTCCAACGGCTACCGGCTGCGGCTGTGGAAACGTGAACTCGCTCTACTTGCTACCGAGACCGGCCTAGCGATCACGGTGTGCCACTTCCCGCCAGGGACCTCCAAGTGGAACCGTATCGAGCACCGCATCTTCGCACACATCACGCTGAACTGGAGGGGACGCCCGCTAACGAGCCACGAGGTGGTGATCGAGCTGATCGGGGCGACGACCACACGAGCTGGCCTCACCGTGCACGCCGAGGCTGATACCAACAGCTATCCCCGCAAGATCAAGATCAGCGACGCTGAAATGGCGGTGGTCGCTCGCCAGATCAAACCCGACGCCTTCCACGGCGAATGGAACTACACCATCCGGCCTGCCAAGCGAACTACAACCGTGTAACTATCTTGACTGACTTATTTCTTGGCGAGTCCTAAGGTCAGTTCGTCATTGGTCGAGTCGTCTTGGATTCCTTCTCTCGGGTGGACACCGCAGAAGTGGTGGCACAGAAACTTGGCGGACGTTGGCTCTTGTATGACCCGAGCTAGCACTGAAACACGTTCGCCCGCAAACCTTTGGGGGATGTAGAGAACAAGCCTGTTGACAAGTGGATCTGGCTTGACCGTCGCGATGC
Source organism: Actinomycetes bacterium (assembly GCA_021819025.1). Classification (GTDB taxonomy): domain Bacteria; phylum Actinomycetota; class Acidimicrobiia; order Acidimicrobiales; family Acidimicrobiaceae; genus Acidithrix. The sequence goes on from JAKASN010000207.1 coordinate 4,189, forward strand.
AGAGCGACGGGGTAAGGTCCGATGTCGGCTATTGCAGAATTCGCCAGGGCGCGCTCGAGGAGATCCAGTTCACTTCCGCCCAGCCCTTTGTTGACTCTGCAAAGCGATATATCGATACGGGATATCCATTTGAGGCGACCTGGAAGACATTCATACTGGTCAGTAGCTCATGTTGTAATCTCTTCGAGCAGGTTAGTCAGGTCAAATGGATATCCCAATATCTCGATTTCTCAGATGGCAGCCCGCGAGCAGCGGGGACTCCCACGCCATTTCGCGAGTCACAGTCATTGGCTAGACTTTGGGACCACCACGTCTGGAATAACGGCACGCTGATGAAGATCAAACGCATGTTTTTATGCAGGTCGGCCGCGCGTAGATTCGCGCTCGGAATGTTAGTGGCTGTATTGACCGGATGCAATACGGCTCCAAGTACCGCACCAACTACATCGTCAAGTTCAGCGCCAAGTACCGCGCCACCCAGTGACGGCGGTACAAGCCCCACGGTGGCCACGACAACAGTTGCCGCAGCGCCACCCAGTGACACGAGCACATCTGGTTACCCGTCTACGGAGCCGTTGGTAGTTGCTGACGGAAATGGCTGGACTTCGCAGGGGTTAGAGGGATTGGGTAGGGGGCCGTGTCTCTCGACCCCCTCCCACACCACCGGACATGCGGGCCCGCATCCGGCGGTTCGTCATGTGCTTTTCAAG
>JAKASN010000208.1 GCA_021819025.1 Actinomycetes bacterium
TGTAGTCACTACCGCAGAGATCGAACCGCGCCTGCTCCTGGTGCACTTCTTGCGAGATACCCTCGGCCTCACCGGAACCCACTGGGGTTGCGACACCTCCAACTGCGGGACTTGCGTGGTCTGGCTTGATGGCGTGCCGGTAAAGTCCTGCACCGTGCTTGCCGCGATGACCGATGGCCATGCTGTCAGAACCGTCGAAGACCTCGAACAAGGGGGCGTCCTGGACCCGGTCCAGGAGGGATTTATCAACCAGCACGGCCTGCAGTGCGGCTTTTGCACGCCGGGGATGATGATGACGGCGCGATGGCTCCTCGATCACAACCCAGACCCATCCAATGAGGAGATCCGCGAAGCGATCTCCGGGCAGATCTGCCGCTGTACTGGATACGAAAACATCGTGCGCTCCATTCGTTGGGCGGCTGAAAATGCCCAGGGCGCCAACCAAGAGGGAGCCACGCTATGACCAAAGTCGAGAACGAAAAGGAGATGGTGGGATTCGGGAGGATGCTCCGCAAGGAGGACGCCCGTTTTGTGCGCGGCAAGGGCAACTACGTCGATGACATCAACCTCCCCGGAATGCTCCACGGTGCGGTACTGCGCAGCCCCTATGCGCACGCCAAGATCATCTCTATCGATACCAGTGCCGCCGAGGCCCATCCCAAGGTGAAAGCGGTGATCACCGGAGCAGTGCTGGAGACTTTGAATCTCGCCTGGATGCCTTCGCTCTCCCATGACGTGGTGGCAGTGCTCGCCACCGACAAAGTGCGCTTCCAAGGCCAAGAGGTGGCCTTCGTGGTGGCTGAGGATCGCTATAGCGCACGTGACGCGCTAGAGCTCATCGAAGTCGACTACGAGGTGCTCCCCGCCGTGATCGACGCTAAGCGCGCCCTCGATGCTGATGCGCCAGTAATTCGCACCGACATCGCCGGAAAGAGTGACAACCATATCTTCGATTGGGAGTCCGGAGACGCCGCGGCCACCGAAGCTGTCTTTGCCAAAGCCGAGGTGGTGGTAGCCCAAGAGATGCTGTATCCCCGTGTGCACCCCGCCCCCATGGAGACTTGTGGCGCGGTGGCCTATATGGATCCCATCGACGGCAAACTCACCATCTGGTCGACTACCCAGGCTCCTCATGCGCATCGCACCCTATATGCCCTGGTAGCAGGGCTGCCAGAGCATAAGCTTCGGGTGGTAAGCCCCGATATTGGCGGCGGGTTTGGTAACAAGGTGGGGATCTACCCGGGGTATGTCTTGGCAATTGTGGGTTCGATACTCACCAAGGCACCGGTGAAGTGGATGGAGGACCGCTCGGAGAACTTGATGAGCACCTCGTTCGCTCGTGACTATCACATGCGCGGAGAGATCGCCGCCACGCGCGATGGCAAGATCCAGGCGGTTCGGGTCGACGTCCTTGCCGATCATGGAGCCTTCAACAACACCGCGCAGCCTTCCAAATTCCCCGCGGGGTTTTTCCACGTCTTTACCGGTTCTTACGATCTTGAGGCGGCACACTGTCATGTCAAGGGGGTCTACACCAACAAAGCACCTGGTGGCGTCGCCTATGCCTGTTCCTTCAGGGTCACCGAGGCGGTCTATCTCGTGGAGCGCATGGTGGATCGCCTCGCTCAGGAACTTGGGATGGATCCCGCGGAATTGCGCCTCAAGAACTTGCTGCGACCCGAGCAGTTCCCTTACACTTCGCCAACGGGCTGGGAGTATGATTCCGGCGAATACCCGCGCGCGCTGCGTCTCGCGATGGAGATGGCTGGATACGACCAATTGCGCCGCGAACAGGCCGAAAAGCGCACCCGTGGCGAGTTGATGGGAATTGGTATCAGCTTCTTTACCGAGACCGTAGGTGCTGGCCCCAAGCGCCACATGGATATCCTTGGACTCGGGATGGCCGACGGCTGCGAGGTGCGGGTGCACCCCACCGGCAAGGCGGTGGTGCGCCTGTCGGTGCAGACTCAGGGTCAGGGCCACGAGACCACCTTTGCCCAGATCGTCTCGCAAGTGACCGGGATTCCTGCGGGCGATATCGACGTGGTGCACGGTGACACCGACAACACTCCCTTTGGTCTGGGAACTTACGGGTCGCGCTCGACGCCGGTTTCGGGAGCGGCTGCAGCGGTGGCCTCGAAGCGGATCGTGGACAAAGCCCGCCTCATCGCCGCGGCGATGCTCGAGTGCGCCCCCGAAGATTTGGATTGGAATCAGGGAACCTTCAGCGTGAAGGGGGATCCCTCGGCCTCCAAGACCATCCAGGAGGTGGCACTGGCCTCCCATGGCACCATGGAACTTCCCGATGGCCTCGAAGGCCATCTCGATGCCTCGTGTGTCTATGATCCTCCCAACCTCACTTACCCCTTTGGCGCCTACATCTGCGTAGTGGACGTAGATCCCGGCACCGGCAAAGTGACGGTGCGACGCTTCATCGCCGTGGATGACTGCGGGCCTCGTATCAACCCGATGATTGTTGAGGGCCAAGTCCATGGCGGGCTCGCTGACGGCGTGGGCATGGCGCTAATGGAGGCCATCGCCTTCGACGAAGAGGGCAACAACCTCGGTGCCTCCTTCATGGACTACCTCATTCCCACCTCCTTGGAGTGCCCCTCCTGGGAGACGGGTGAGACGGTAACGCCCTCTCCTCACCATCCCCTTGGCCTCAAGGGAGTGGGGGAGTCCGCCACGGTGGGATCCCCGCCAGCGGTGGTAAATGCCATCATTGATGCGCTGGCACCTTTTGGAGTCAAGCACGCCGATATGCCCTTCACCCCGGCACAAGTGTGGCGCACCATGCAGGGGAGGCCACTGCGCACCGACCTGGCGATTCCATGAGCCGTATCGACCTCTACCACCGCGCCCAACAGCTCCGTTCCGCGCGGGTGCCCTTTGTGTTGGCCACCGTGGTTCGCGCCCAGGCGCCTACCAGTGCCAAGCCCGGCGACGCCGCGGTGGTTCTCGCCGATGGCACCATTGAAGGTTTTGTGGGTGGCTCCTGTGCGCAAGCTACGGTGCGGGCCGAGTCACTTCGCACCCTGGCAACTCGCAACTCCACGATGCTCATCATCGCAGCCGGCGATGATGTCTCGATGGGAAGCGACCTTGCCGGAGTGGTACGGGTCTCCAATCCCTGTCTCTCTGGAGGAACCTTAGAGATGTTTTTAGAGCCCGCGCTCCCCATGCCTTTGCTGGTGGTCTATGGGCAGAGTCCCATCGCGAGCGCACTTGTGGAGGGTGCTGGCGCCTTAGGGTTCGAGGCGCGGCTCCAGGATGGCACATCCCCTATTAGCGAAGATGTCGAAGCGGTGGTGGTGGCAACCCACGGTTTTGACGAGGAAGAGATTATCACCAAGGCGCTCTTGGCCGGGGTGGAATATATCGGCCTCGTTGCCAGCCATAAGCGCGGCGCCGCGGTAATTGAGGCATTGGCTCTTAGCCCCGAAGCGCGCAGCCGAATTCACAGTCCCGCTGGGCTGAAAATCGACGCACGTAATCCCGCTGAGATCGCCATCTCGATTCTCGCCGAAATTGTCTCATTACGGCCGCGCGAGGAAGTAACCCCGCTTCGCCTCGTGGCGATCGATCCGGTATGTGAGATGGAGGTGGCGATGGTAGAGTCGTCGCTGCATGCGGAGCTAGACGGGGTGACCTACTGGTTTTGCGCTAAAGGTTGCCAACGCGCTTTTGTGGCTGATCCCCATGCTTTTCTCTCTTAGAGGCAGCTAGCGGCCGGGCTTGGGAGCTTGCATTTGGGCGATGAGCAAATCTCGACAACCCCAGCAATGATCGGCACGCTGCTGAACCGAGCTTGGCGTAACGAGTAGCCCACCGACGCACTGGATTGCTTTAGCGGTGTTAGCCCTCGGGCTGATCTTGGTGAAATGACCTAGCGGGTCCCGGTGCTATGGGTTGGTGGCGGAATTGGTGTTACCCAAGTCGCTTGAAGTCCCCAATTTGAAAAGCTTGTCGTCGCTGTTAGATTACGCTATTTATTTCAAGTCGATCTTGGCTTGGCTTGCTTTGAAGGACCGGCAACGCCGAGTAACACCGGGGCGTCACACTGCGATGATTAACTCGCCTCCAGCGCTATTCTCCCTGGGCCAACAAGAGTTGAGCGATGCGATTGCAAGGGCCTGGCGGCACTAGACAGACAGCTCGAGTGCGTCGATGCACCCTGCAAAGCCATGGAGAAAGAGGCGGGGTCCGATCTCAAAGTGCTGTGACAAATTCTTGCGTTTCGACATCGCAGTTCGATGATCGCCAATCGCCTCTGGGCGGTTACGCTATTGGCGGGGCAAAGTTACGTGAAATCATTTCAGGTACCCTAAGCAAAGAGGTCACAACTTGTGAGTTGATATCTCATCGCAACGACAGGGGCGGCTAAGCAAATCGCGGCAGACCTGTTTTGATTGCGCCTCTTCACGCTATGGGTCGTCCCAGTTCTTCGCATCGGTGCTCTCCCCGGCAAATATGCCGAGATCGAGGCGCCGTTGGCCCATAGGTGTGCGGGGCGCAAAAAAAAAAGCTTCACCTGGCTTCTTATCGCGCAATAAGTAAGCCCGGGAAGGGGCGGACCCGCTATGAAAGTGCTTGCGAGGCCGAGATGACTGTGGCGCTTACTCGGCAAATTAAATTTTCGTGCTACCTTGCCGGGGCGCTAAAGTGCTAATGTCATGCTCAATGGGTGATGGGGTGGAGGAGGGATGCTCAAGCAGCATATCGTGATGCCTCGGACGTGTGAGCTATGTATAGGGCTACGCGCCAGAAAACAAAAGGTAAACGTTCGGTGAACCCGTACCAACCCGGACGAAAACAGGACTGGACACGACGCTCTCAATAGTGTTTACTGGTAGTCGTGGGCACTGAGGAGATAACCGAGACAG
>JAKASN010000209.1 GCA_021819025.1 Actinomycetes bacterium
CGGTACCATCCTCAGGGTGGCTTTAGCGCGGCGGAGTTCGAGAATCTCGAGCGCTACTCTTGGTACCCGAGCGCTACTCTTGGTAATAGCTCAAAGCGAAGAGATTCAGGCTGGCGTTACAAACCACCTCCAGCGCCGCAGGCACCGTGCAGGTCTCCATCCAGCTTCCCGCTGGGGAATGCGGCACATAGGTCATCACCCCGGTTGCCAAGTAGTCTCCGCCCGAGGGCACTCCATTGCCCTTCACTCCGGGAGGATCGACGAACTCGACTTCCGTGGCACCGAGCACCGTCGAGGTCTCGCCCGCAGGCTTTGGGGGGCACGGCGCTTGGGGATAAGCGATGTTATTGGCATTTGCCGCCGCAGAGAACAGCTCACAGGCTTGGCTCAGCGCACAAAATAGGCATGCCGAAGTCTCGTGTCCAATGAACGCTTGGTAATTGCTCGCCCACAAATTACAGCCAGGCACGTCAGACTCGCACGCCTGCATCGCCTCGATCACGCTGGGAGCGCTGGCACCGGGTGGATAGAGCCAGATGCCTCCAACACCATCAGCACCATAGCCCCCGACACAACTCCAATTGCTGGGGCCGAGTAGCTTCATTACCCCGCCCGCATCCACATAGATTGCCACTTTGCCAACCAGCGCTTCAGGAATCGTCTCGGTGATCGCCGAAGCTAGATTCGCAGTTGGCGGCGGAGATGATCCGTAGCCGGTTGGGCAAACAACCACGGGCACTGCCACTGGCGTGCTTTGCCCCAGCGAAATCGTGGTGGGCACGACATTGCGAGCCGGAGCCGGACCAGAGGTCGTGGGGCTTACGGTGGTGGCAGAATGGCTCGAAGTGGTCGTGGCGGACAAGGGAGCACTTGAGCTTTGGCATGCGGCAAGAATAAGTGCAGCCAGACAAACGGCAAGCGCCGCCGCACGCCGACTCCTCGATTGCTCGGTAACCACCAGGCCACCCTAGCACTGCGGGCTAGGTACCAAAGGATCTCTTTGGAAGGATTTTCCGGACGAAAGCTCCAGCAACACAGCCAAATCGCGAGGCGGTGTTGGGGCTGTGTTCTTATCCAAGCTGATAGCAAACTAAGGCGACATGCGGTCTTCACGCCTCGTGCCGGCAAAACCTCAGAGAGCCCCGGAACTGCCCTAGTCACGTGAGTAGACAAAGACGAAGTCGCCTATCGCCACTTCGTCGCCGTCGGTTGCGCCAGCGCGCACCAGGGCACGATCTACCCCGAGATGCTTCAGGCGTGTCTGGATATATTCGAGCGCGTCTGGGGTCGTCACGTCGGAAAGCGCCACCGCGCGTTCGGCGATGCGGCCCGACACTCGGAAACGACGGTCGTACTCCCGTGTCACGTTGAAGCCATCCTGGGTAAGTTTGATGACGATAGTGTCACTTTCGAGCTGACGCGGTGCCGCGGACTTGGAGTTGGACACCATCGTGGCAAGACGCGACACTAAGCCATCGAGGTGAAATGTCGTAAGTGAGGAGATTGCGAAGTCTGGTTCGATACCGAAATAGCCACTGGGGTCGGCTACGATCTCAGCGTCGAGGGTGTCGGACTTCGAGAGCACCACCAAAGTGGGGCGCTCGAGAAGTTCAGGCATGTAGTTGTAGAGTTCGTGCTTTAGGATCACCAACTGCTCTTTGGGAGTTGCCCCCTGAGACTCCGAGGCGTCCAGCAAGAACACCAACACCGACGCGCGTTCGATATGGCGGAGAAATTCGAGGCCAAGACCCCTGCCCTCGGAAGCCCCTTCGATTAAACCGGGAATGTCGGCGACCACGTATTCGGAGATGTCATCCCCGCTTCCCAATCTCACTACCCCGAGGTTCGGCTTCAAGGTAGTAAAGGGGTAGTCAGCAATCTTCGGTTTAGCGCGCGAGATCACTGAGATCAAAGTTGACTTTCCCGCGTTGGGAAAACCCACTAGAGCGACGTCTGCACGAAGCTTGAGCTCCAGGTTGAACCAAAACTCCTCGCCGACCTCTCCCTGTTCTGCAAAAGATGGTGCGCGCCGCTTGTTGGCTAGAAAGCGAGTATTTCCTCTGCCACCCTCCCCGCCTTTTGCGGCAAGAAAGCGTGCCCCGGGATCGGCGAGATCGGCGATGACCTCATCGTCGAGCGTCTTGACTACCGTTCCGGTTGGGACAGTAACGACAAGATCCTTGCCGTTCTGGCCGTTACGGGTCTTTCCCATCCCATGTACGCCACTTGTTGCCCTTCGAAAGGGTTGGTCAACGAAGCTGAGAAGCGAAGCCATCTCATCAGTGGCGACCAAGTAGATGCTTCCGCCATCTCCGCCGTCGCCCCCGTCAGGGCCCCCTTTGTCGACGTGTGCTTCGCGACGAAACGAGACCGAGCCCGCGCCTCCGTCGCCCGCTTTAATATGGATTTGAGCTTTGTCGACAAAGCCAGACATAACTGCCTTTCAAATGTGAGAGCCCCGGGACCAACCCGAGGCTCTCACGAAAAAATCGATTGCCCCCTCACGGGAAGCAGTTCCCTAAAGGATATCGACGAGGCGACGCCCCTTGCGTTCGCCGAACTTTACCTTGCCGGGAGCGGTAGCGAAAAGGGTGTCATCGGATCCTCGGCCAACATTGATTCCGGGATGGAAACGAGTTCCTCGCTGGCGAACCAGAATCGACCCAGCGGTAACCACCATCCCGTCGTAGGCTTTCACGCCGAGACGCTGCGACTGGGAGTCTCTACCGTTCCTAGTGGAACCGCCACCCTTGGTCTTAGACATTCAAACTCCTTGAAAAATAACTCTTGGAACAGCTACTTGCTAATCTCGAGAACCTTGACCACCGCGTACTTCTGGCGATGTCCGTAGCGACGCCGGTTGTTGGACTTAGAACGATACTTGAAGCCTTGAATTTTTGGCCCCTTGGAAAAGCCAACAATCTCGCCCTTGACTGACGCCGCAGCAGCCCCTTGGCCGCTCAGCACCGTCTCCTCATCGACTACCAATACTGGGGCGAGATCAACGGGATCTCCCACCAGTCCGCCAAGAAGTTCGAGGCGCACCGACTGGCCCACCGAGACTTTTTCCTGCTTGCCACCAGACCTGATTACTGCATACATAGGTGCTACATTCTAGCGACTCATTAGATCATCTCGACGTCCAGGAAGACCATTCCTCGCCCTTTGCAGGTCGGACAAGTATCAGAGAGTGCCTCCAAGAGGCCTTCGGAGACTCTTTGCCGTGTCATTTCGACGAGACCAAGCGCAGACATCTCAAAGACCTGTGTTTTGGTCTTGTCGCGCGAAAGAGCATTCTTCAGCTCTTTCATGACGTCCTCTTTGTTGGCCTCAATCGTCATGTCGATAAAGTCAATCACAATGATCCCGCCAATGTCGCGCAATCGAAGTTGGCGCGCGATCTCATCAGCGGCTTCAAGATTGTTTTGGTGGATCGTCTCCTCGAGCGAAACCGTTCCAACATTCTTGCCGGTATTGACGTCAATTACCGTCAATGCCTCGGCTCGGTCGATGATCAAAGATCCGCCCGATGGGAGCCAGACCTTGCGATCCATGGCCTTGTGCAGCTGTTCGTGGACATGGTGCAGCTCAAATATTGGCAGCCCCTGCTCGACGGGATCGTAATATTCAACCCGGTCAGCTAGCTCTGGAGAGATGCTGGCGACATAAGAGTGTACCTCCTCAAAGATTGCCCGATCGTCAATAACCACACCGCGATAGTTCCTATTAAACTCCTCGCGTATCACGCGCACCGCGACATTGGGTTCAGAATAGAGCAAGGTCGGCGCGTGGGCGGTCTTGGCTTTGGCCTCGATGGCGTTCCACATTTCCAGCAACTGAGCGATGTCTCGACCGAGCTCATCGGCGTTGGCGCCCTCGGCAGCGGTACGCACGATGACCCCGAAGCCTTCCGGCTTGAGATCTCCGAGAATCTTGCGGAGTCGTCGGCGTTCGTCATCAGGGAGACGCTTGGAAATTCCGTAGCTATCGGAGTTTGGCACCAGAACCACAAAGCGACCGGGAAGGGAGACTTCTTGTGTCAAACGGGCTCCCTTGGTGCCGATAGGATTTTTCGTCACCTGGCAAAGAACGACTTGCCGTGGCCGCAACAGATGTTCGATCCGAACTTCACGGCCGGTTTGTTCAGTCAGGTCGTCGCGGTCGTAACGGACGTCACCCCGATAGAGAACGGCGTTCTTGGCGGTACCAATATCAACAAAGGCGGCCTCCATTCCTGCCAGCACGTTAGTCACCCGACCCAGATAGATATTTCCATCTATTTGATTCGGATCAATACCAATCCGGGAGACGTAGTGCTCGATCAGGGTACGCCCCTCCAGTACCGCAATCTGAACAAAATCATCAGCCTTGTGTACGCACATCAAGTAGCGGCCCAGCGGCCTGCCATTCCTGGAGCGGCCAATACGTTGATTGGCGCGCCGCGACGGGCGCGCATCTGTGCGCGTCTCATTGGCAAGCTGGGCGTCGACGCTATAGCGCACTGGCGTAGCATCGCTTGAGGTGCCGCTACGGGACCGCGGCGCGCGACGTCGACGGGGCTGGGGTGGAGGCGACTGGGGCTGGGCTAGGGGAGCTGACTCTTCCACCTGGGATCCAGCACGGTTAAAGCGCGGCAAATGTGAGCGATGAACCTTGGAGTCGCCTACTTGAGGTCTCGCCACTTCAGCAGGAAGGGCCGGGGGAACCGAGCCGTTCTGGCTCTGCTCGCCACCTTGGGGCATGACACGAGGGGTCTGAGACGTCTCGCGCGATAGCAGCTGGTCAGCTCCTGGCCCTTGTGAGCTGCCTCGCGATCGCCGACGACGAGAGGAGCGTGACGCCTGCCTCGGCGCCGCGGTACCGGGCTCACCGGCGGCC
>JAKASN010000210.1 GCA_021819025.1 Actinomycetes bacterium
GCTACTTTGCCACGCGAGGACTCGAACCTCGTACCATGCACCGGGATGTGGATCGGTGAACCGCCTCGAGGACATCGCCCCAAGGTTCTTCGCTGTGGCATCACGGGTGGTCGCCATCGGCGGCGGCCATGGGCTCGCCGCCACGCTGGAGTCCTTGAGACTGCTCGGGCACTATCCCATCGGGGTGGTCTCGGTCGCTGACGACGGCGGATCCTCAGGCCGTCTCCGCGAAGCATTGGGCCAGATTCCCCCCGGAGATCTGCGCCGTTGCCTCTCCTCGTTGCTTCCGCTCGAGTCTCCCTGGAAAGACCTTCTCGAGTTTCGCTTCTCCGATGCCGAACTGAGGGGCCACGCCCTGGGCAATCTTGTCTTCGCCGGGCTCAATTCACTTCTTGGCGATCCGCTGCTCGCTGCGGTGCGGCTGGGGTCGATCGTGGCGGCTGAGGGAATGGTGCTTCCCGCCAGCCTCGACCCGGTGACGCTGGTGGGGAGATCCCGCAACAGCGAGGTATCGGGCCAAGTTCGACTGGCAAAAACTTCGGGAATCCGCGAGATGAGGATCGTCCCTGAGAATGTTCGCGTCGATGCTGCGGTACTTGAAGCGATTGGGAGTGCTACGACGATCACTTTCGGCCCGGGATCGCTCTATACCAGTTTGCTCGCGGTGTGCAAGATTCCCAAGATTCGCGAGGCATTGTCGCGGGCGCCGGGCCGGAAGTTACTCGTGGCAAATCTTGCCGGTGAGAGCGGCGAGTCCGAGGGAATGACATTGTCGGGGCACGTGGAGGCCTTTGCCGAGCTGGGGATCTTTATGGACTTTGTCTTGTTCGACGACTCCTTGATCGAAGTGGGCAAAAGTGACGGCTCGCCAAAACTGTGCGAGTGGATTAAGGCGCCCTTAGCGGGGGAGACCGGACGTGCCCACGACCCTGAGTTGTTGGCACAAGCGCTACTTTCGGTGGTGCTTTGAAACGCATATCGAGATGACAAAGAGCGCTTGACTATCCCTCTTTGGTGTGAAATGCGACGGTGGAGAAGGTATCTAGCGAAATGTGCGGTTAGTATGGCACTCAATTTGACGCGGGCTCAAAGTGAAAAAAGGTCTGTGCGCGAGGTGCGTGCCGTTGCTTATCGGAGGTTACTGTGACGCTTAGAGTGGGTATCAACGGCTTTGGGAGGATCGGGAGGAACTTCTACCGAGCTGCGAGAGTTCAGGGTGCCGACATTGAGGTTGTCGCGGTCAACGACCTCACCTCGCCGGAGATCAATGCCCATCTTCTCAAGTACGATTCCACCCACGGGCGTCTCGGCAGCGACGTTAAGGTGACCTCCGAGGGATTTGTCGTGGATGGCAAGTTGATCCGGGTATTCGCTGAGCGCGACCCCAAAGCGCTGCCATGGGGCGAACTCGGCTGTGACGTGGTCATTGAGAGCACGGGAATCTTCACCGACGGAGCTAAGGCTTCCACCCATATCGAAGCTGGCGCCAAGAAGGTGATTATCTCCGCACCAGCCACCAATGTGGATGCAACCTTCGTCGTGGGGGTCAACGATGATAGCTACGACTCAAAGACCCAGCACATCGTCTCCAACGCCTCGTGCACCACCAACTGCTTTGTCCCGATGATCAAAGTCCTCGATGATGCCTTCACCGTGCACAAAGGGTTGATGAGCACCGTTCACGCCTACACCAACGATCAGAACCTCCTCGATCTCGCCCATAAAGACCCACGTCGCGCTCGAGCTGCTGCGGTGAATATCGTTCCCTCGAGTACCGGAGCTGCTAAGGCCACCGGGTTGGTCCTGCGTTCCATGGCGGGTCGCCTAGATGGAACATCACTGCGCGTCCCGGTTCCCGACGGATCGATCACCGACGCCACCGTGGTACTAAAGGGCGAATTCAGCAAAGAGGATATCAACGCCGCTTTTGCCGCCGCGGCGGCTTCGGGGCCACTCTCGCGCGTACTGGTCTACTCCGACGAGCCTCTGGTCTCTTCGGACATCGTGGGTTCCCCGGCATCGTGTACTTTTGACTCTGCCATGACCATGGCAATGGACTTGGAAAATGGCACCACGCTCGCCAAGGTCTTTGGGTGGTACGACAACGAATGGGGATATTCCAGCCGATTGGTCGACCTTGCCGCCATCGTCGGAGCGTCGCTATAGCTAAAGGCGCCCCCACAAAACGCAGCTAGCCCCCCGGCTCACCTTGAGCGCTTGGGCTTGGCCGTTGGTGTTTTGATAGATCCCTGATATTGCTGCCTCGCGAGATTAAGTGAAATTGTCATGAACATTCCCGTGCTAGAAGACCTCGGAGACCTCACGAATAAGAACGTGCTGGTTCGCTCGGACCTCAACGTTCCCCTGGAGTACGACTCCGATGGCAATGCCACTATCGGAGACGTGTTCCGCATTCAAGCTTCGCTGCCCACCATCGAGTGGCTCGTCGATCGCGGTGCAAAAGTCACCGTGTGTTCGCATCTCGGCAGGCCGAAGGGAAAGGTGGTCGAGAAGTACTCGATGCGGCCGGTGCGCGAATACATCGAGGCGAGGTTGCCCGAGGTGACAGTGATGGAGAACTTGCGCTTCAATCCCGGCGAGGAGGCCAACGATCCAGCTTTTGTCGCGCAACTTATCGTTGGCCAAGACGCTTATGTCGACGACGCTTTCGGAGCTTCCCACCGTGCACACGCTTCCATAGTTGGCCCGCCTCGCTTCCTGCCTTCAGCAGCGGGACGGCTCCTTGCCCGCGAGTATCAAGTCCTTTCGGGACTCCTTGAAGGGCCGAAGCGGCCATTTGTGGCGATCATCGGAGGGGCCAAGGTGTCGGATAAGCTTGCCCTCCTCGAAGCAATGGTGAACAAAGTCGATAAATTGCTCATCGGTGGGGCGATGGCTTACACCTTCATGGCAGCCCAGGGCCATGAAGTGGGCGAGTCGCTTTTTGAAGCCGATCGCATCGATTCATGTCGGCGGATCCTCGCATCTGGAGCCAATGTGCTGGTGCCGGTAGACTCGATGGTTCTTGCCGCCAGCGAGAAATTTGGACGCGGGGTCTCCGGAAGTGCAGCGGTGGCAAAGCGAGGCGATATTCCCGCGGGCTTTCGCGGGTTGGACATCGGACCGGAGACCATTGCCATTTTTGAGGCTGCACTTGTGGGGGCGAAGACGATTTTATGGAACGGCCCCATGGGGGTCTTTGAAGACGCGCGCTTTGGAACGGGGACGTTTTCCATTGCCCGCGCAGTCGCAGATTCGGACGCCTTCAGTGTGGTGGGCGGTGGCGACTCTGCCGCGGCGATCGCCGAGGCTGGACTAGCGAGTAGCATCAGTCATCTTTCCACCGGTGGCGGTGCCTCGCTGGAACTTCTGGAAAAAGGAGATCTTCCCGGTCTTGCCGCCCTTCGGGGGGCACCGCGCTCGGCGGGTTAGCTTTTAGAGTTAAGCAGGGCTCGAGTGTGTTCGGGTCCGATGTCTCAGGGTCAAAACGAGGAGAGCCAGTGTCGTCAAAGAAGGGCTTGGAATTAAAGCCGAATCCGCGCACTGGCAGGTATCGCCTGATCAGTGGCAACTGGAAGATGAATCTCAATCACCTTGAGGCCATCCAGCTGGTGCAGAAGCTCTACTTCGGACTTCGCGACGTCGACTACTCCTTTTCGGAGATCAGTATTCATCCCCCTTTGACCTCGCTGCGGCCGATCCAGCTGCTCATCGAGAGCGATCGGATGCGCTTTAGCCTGGGTGCACAGAATTGCTACTTCGAGGCCTCAGGCGCCTACACGGGCGAAGTTTCCGCGTCGATGCTCTCCAAGCTCAATGTCAAGTACGTCATTGTCGGCCATTCCGAGCGGCGGCGTATCTTCGGGGAGACCGATGTGGTGGTGGCGCAAAAAGTTAAGGCGGTGCTTTCAGAGCAGATGACGCCCATCCTTTGCGTGGGCGAAAGCGCCGAAGAGCGCGAAGCCGGCCAAACCGACGAGGTGCTTATGCGCCAAGTTCGCCTCGCGCTGGCCGAATTGAGCGGAGAGACGGTTTCCACGCTCGTGATCGCTTACGAGCCGATTTGGGCGATCGGGACGGGCTTGGTAGCTACGCCCGAGGACGCGGCCAGTGGCGCGCAATTGATACGCGAAGAGTTGGGGCGACTTTATGGTGGGAGCGTCGCCGATCGTGTCCGGGTTCAATACGGCGGTTCAGTTACTCCGACAACCGCGCATGACCTGCTTGAGGCTGAAGGGGTGGACGGGCTGCTCGTGGGCGGTGCTAGCTTGGATGCCGAAGCTTTTTCGCGCATTATCCGCGCTTAGAGCAAGAATCTTACAAGGGGAGCCGTGCTCACAATTATTCTCGTGATCTTGGAAGTGGCGAGTTCACTGGGTCTGATCCTGTTGATCCTGTTGCATTCGGGCAAAGGGGGAGGCCTCTCGGACATGCTCGGGGGCAGTGTGGGCGCAACTGCCGCCGGCTCGACGGTGGCTGAGCGCAACCTTGACCGAATGACAGTATTGCTGGCGGCGGTGTTCATTCTTTCGGCGGTGGCCCTCTCGCTACGCGTCTGAATCGCCAATGCTGCGTGCGTTGCGTTGCTGGCAAAGTGCTCTCTTGGGGCGAGGGCACGGGCAATGAGGAGTGGCTTGAGAGCTAAGGCGCGGCTTACGTCGTGGCTTTTGCTGTTGGCGCTCTTGGGCGCGGTGCTCGCTTCGTGCGGATCAGCCTCCTCTGTGAGCGTTCCTGGCGCACTCGTCGTAGACGTGGCGTCGATTCCGGCGAACCTCAACGGCGCTCTTGAGGCGGGAGCTGGGAGCGTATCTAGTCAGATCGGTTCCCTTCTTCTGCCGAGGGCTTTCTACTTGAATGAGTTGGGGAACCC
>JAKASN010000211.1 GCA_021819025.1 Actinomycetes bacterium
AACTGCTGCCCAAGATGCCTGCATCGCTTAGCCGAAGGGGTTGGCGAGGGGATGGGTGAGATCCAAATACAGCGCGGTGACCCCGAGGAGCACGATTACCGCGAGCACTGCGTAGGTGACGGGCATGAGCTTCATCATGTCAGCGTGATAGGGCTTGTTCTTGCGCGAGCGGATCCTCTCGTAAGTTGCCACCAGGACGTGGCCTCCGTCAAGGGGAAGCAGGGGAACCATATTGAAGACCCCGACAAAGATGTTGATGGAAAACAGCAGCGTCAATACCGCACCGAGCCCCACGCTCGCGGCTTGGCTGGCGAGGCGAACGATCCCCACTGGGGACTCGAAGCGGACGCTAGCTCCCGCGCCAGAAGTCGTCGAGGCGGGGTGCTGCAGGGCAGAGACGTATTGCTTGATGCCAGTGGGGGAAAAGTGAGACCCGAGCGCGCTCAAAGTGGCGGTGGTATATCCCCAAATCACCGAGAAGGGGCGTCCGAGACTGCTAAGAATCCCTGTGGTAGCGATGGGCTCGGTGAGTTTCACTCCGATGATGCCCTTTTTGGCATCTGCTGGGGAAAGTTTCGACTCCACGGTACCGGCTGGCACCGGAGTCACCGCGATGGTGATATTTGCGCCGTTGCGCTCCACGCCAAGCTTGACCAACTTGTTCGGCGACGCCTGGATGTCGGTGATCAAAGTGTCGATATTGTCGAGTCGCACACCATCTACTGAATAGATGACGTCTCCGGGCCGAATCCCCGCCAGAGCCGCTGGCGCCTTTGCCGAAGTGAAGCTGGCCACTGAGACCACTTGGGCCTTGGAGGAGTCCGCGATTCCCACAAAGGCGAAGAGAATCACCAGAATGATATAGGCCATTACAAAGTGCATGAAGGAGCCCGCCACCGAAACCGCGAGGCGGCGCGGATAGCTGGCGTTGCGATAGGCGCGAGCCTCGTCCTCAGGCGCAATCTCTTCGAGATTGCTCATTCCTACGATTTTGACGTACCCGCCTGCGGGTATCGCTTTGATACCGTACTCGGTCTCGCCATGGCGAAAAGACCACAGCTTGGGCCCAAAGCCCAAGAAGTACTCCGTCACCTTCATATTCGACCACTTCGCGGTGGCGAAGTGTCCAAGTTCGTGAACCATGATCATGACCACGATGGCCAGGACTACCAGAAGGGTCTTTGAGATGTGCAAATAGACCGCTAAGCCTGCTACCGCAGCAACCAGCAAGGCGGCCCTCGCGAGATTACGCCACAGCTGTCCGCGAGTTTGCGCGAGATCTACTTCCTGCTCCCCATTGGCGGAGCCCAGTTTCTCTTTCGCGACCTCGGGGTCGCTGATTTCACCTTTTTGCAAGGTTGGTCTCCTTGATTGCACGCTGGCGCACCCGGTTAGCGCGGGGAGGCAAACTTCTTGTCAATTACTTCTAAACACCTAACACGCGCTATTTGATCCAAATCCATGACATCTTGGGCGCTATTGAGATCTACGGGCATGAAAAGCTCCAGGGACTCCGCGATAACGGGATAGATATCGCCCCAGTTGATGCGATCTTCTAAAAAGTTAGTCACCGCGACCTCGTTGATGGCATTCAACCAAGCCGGAGCGCCTCGGCCTACCTCGAGGGCCCCATAGGCAAAGTCGAGTCCGCGGAAGATCTCCCGGCGCGGCGCTTCAAAGTGCAGTGCTAGCTCCTCGGCAAAGTCGAGCGCACCGTAGGCCGGCGCGAGGCGTTGGGGATAGCCGAGCGCATAGGCGATGGGAAGGCGCATGTCCGGCTGGGAGAGCTGGGCCAGCAAAGAGCCGTCGACAAATCCCACCATGGAGTGCACGATCGACTCGGGGTGCACCACCACCTCCACTTGGTCGGGCCGCACTGAAAAGAGCTCCACCGCTTCAATGATCTCGAGCGCCTTGTTCATCAGCGTCGAGGAGTCCACGGTGATCTTGGGACCCATCGCCCAGGTGGGATGGCGAAGAGCGTCCGCTTTGGTCACCTTGGAGAGGGCCTCGATACTCATGGTGCGAAACGGCCCGCCCGAGCTGGTAAGAATGAGACGCTCCACCTCTGTGACACGACCGGCCCGCAAGCACTGATGGATCGCGGCGTGCTCGGAATCGACCGGGACGATCTCGGCCCTGGAGTTCTCCATCGCTTTACGCACCACCGGTCCTGCGGCGACGAGGGACTCCTTATTGGCCAATGCCAAGCGTCGCCCCGCGCGCACGGCTCCCATGGTCACCGAGAGTCCCGCAAAACCGACCACGGCGTTCAGGGCGATCTCGGCCTCCCCAGCGCTTTGGCTGAGCCCCTCAGCGCCAACGCGACACTCCAGCCACGCGAAGCGCTCGGAGACTTGATGTGCCATGGCGAGACTCCCCACCACCACCACTTTGGGGCGAAACTCGCCGATCTGAACACAAAGCGCCTCGAAGTTGGAATTCGCGCTCAGGGCGTGCACTTGGGGCGGATCGGCGCTGTCGCGGATGACATCGAGAGCTTGGCGACCGATGCTCCCCGTGGATCCAAAGATCGAAACCGTAGCGGCTTTGGGGGAGGTGAAATTGCTCATCTTGCTTCCAAACTAGCCTTCTTGGCAATTTCGAAAGCCCCAGCTAGCATCGGGCTGGTCAGAGCAGCAAAACTCAAGCGATGTGATGGGTGAAATAGAGCATGTAGTAGACCAACGGCGTGACAAAGACCAGTGCGTCAAGACGATCGAGCATCCCGCCATGGCCCGGAAGCAAGCTTCCCGCATCCTTGGCGCCGATTTCACGCTTGATCTTGGATTCCACCAGGTCGCCGCACGGTCCTCCGATGGCCCCAAGCACGCCAATGGTACCGCCCAAAGATACCGTGACGGGATGGATGTGGCTCGCAATGAGAGCGCCCGCGAGAATCGCCCCTGCCGCTCCGATGAGAAGACCCTCGACGGTCTTGGCCGGAGAGATCTTCGGGGCTAACTTACGCTTTCCAAAGACCATCCCACCAAAATAAGCAAAGACGTCGTTAGCCACCACGACTATCAAGACCGTCATCATGTAGGCCAATCCGGCGCGGGGATCGCCGCTGATGGGGCGGATGATCGCCGCGGCATAGCCGCCGCCAAGACCAATCCAAGCGACGCCCATGAAGGTTATCGCGGCATTGGGCAGCACAGGAGCCTTGAGCACTCCGAAAAGATACCAGAGGAACGAGGCGAGCAGCGTGAAAGAAAATACCAGCACCAAGGCGCTCGGCCCTTTGAGATAGGCCCCGATCACCGCTCCAACGGTACCGATAAGTCCCACGATCACCGCAGGACGGTATCCGCCCTTAGGGGAACTGGGGTGCTCTTGGCGCACCAGGCGATAGTACTCTACCGTGGCGAGAAGGATCGCCAAGGTCAAAATCCCCAGCACCGCCTTCTGCCCGAGGAGAAAAGCGATCACCACCGCGGCGCCCAGGCTCAGCCCGGTTACCAACCGAATCGCTATCGAGGCCGAGGCGGCTGGAGGCCCTTCGCTTTTGCCAGCTTGGGCTTTGGGTTCCTTGGGGGCCCTGGGCTCGCTGGGACTCTTTTTAGCCCCGAACTTGGGCCGAGAGAACTGGGGGCGGCGCCTCTCGGGAAGCACCATCTCCTCCACCTGCGCCTCGGCTCCGGTCGGATTCGACTCTTTGGAATCCACAGCTTCGCGGTCCCCGGGAATGGGTTTGAAGATCTCCGAAGTATCTTCGGCGAACTTTTGCGAGTTGCGCTGGGAACGCCCATGGCGACTTCGCAGCGGGGAAGGTCGCGAGGAGATCACTCGAAGAGGAGGATCCCCGCGGGAGAAGTCTTGGCGCGACGGCGCCGAACGGTCCAAGAGGGTGAGGTCGATAGTGGCGTCCTCGTCTAGTTCGCCATCGGTGCCTCCGAAGTGTCGCCCGGCGGGAGCGGGGTCGCTATGTACGGTGCCAAGCTGGTCGGTGCTCTCTAGGAGCCGCCGCTCCCGCTTGAAGCTCAGCGCCCCTTCGTCGGCGCTCTCCGTATCGACACTCTCTCCAGAAGCGCGGGTGCCGAGTCCATAGATCTTGGGGATCTCGCCGGTGGGAGGATCGGTCCAGTGAGGAAGCTGGGCTCCATTCGACGGTGCCGAGGCTCCCCAATAGCGACGGCGGGCGCCTTCGGGAATTGCATTCGATTTGTCCTTAGAGTCGGGCTTGTCCCTGCCCGACGGACTATCGGAGTACTCTTTAGACACCCAACCCTCCTTGATAGCGCAGAAGTGCGAACCGAACCTGGCTCAGACTTCCATCAGCTCCTTCTCCTTGGACGCGAGCATCTTGTCAATCTCAGCTATGGCATCTGCGGTGGCTTTGTCGAGATCCTTCTCGGCGTGCTCGAGCTGATCCTGGTTGATTTCATGACGCTTTTCCGCCTGCTCCAGCTCGTGCCGCGCGCTACGACGTTGATTTCGCACCGCGACTCTACCCTCTTCAGCGCGGTGTCTTACTTGCTTGACGAGGTCGCGGCGACGCTCCTCGGTGAGAGGAGGGAAGCCCAAACGGATCACCGCACCGTCATTGGAAGGGTTGATACCGAGGTCGGATCCTTGGATCGCCTTCTCGATCGCGCCAAGGGCTCCCTTGTCATAAGGGGAGATTACCAAAACGCGCGCTTCGGGAATAGAGAATCCCGCCAGCTGCACCATGGGCACTTCGGTTCCGTAGTACTCCACCGTCATACGCTCAAGCAACGCCGATGAAGCCCGTCCGGTTCGAAACGAGGCGAACTCCGCTTGGGTGTGCGTCACAACCTTGTGCATCTTCTCGCGATTATCGAGAAGTGTCAGTTCAATTATTGAATCGTCCATTAGGAAACAA
>JAKASN010000212.1 GCA_021819025.1 Actinomycetes bacterium
CCATCTGTGACCGACCCAGGGCCCGGCCGTTATCGAAGCGGACTCATACGACAAACATGTCCTCTTTGGACCATTGCGGAGCCGCAACTCGGGCTGCCATCGCGTGGGCCATATAGGTAAGGTGATCGTTGCCCTCAGGAACTTCGCGTGGCACCACTCCGCTTACCTTCTGGGTTTTAAAGACCGTTCCCGGAGCCAATTCGAAGAAGGGAAACTCCGGCTCCGTACACCCCGTACAGGGCATCCCAGCCCTGGTCTTGGAGGACTGCCGGTTCCACAGGATCCGATTGCACGGAGAATGCGTCATCGGCCCACGGCACCCAAACTCATAGAACAGACATCCCGTTCTGGTACCTTCCCCGAAGGAGGTCGTCGATTGCTTGTATTCGAAGAACTGCACACGCGTACAGCCAGTTTGAGTAAAGCTCTTGAAAAACGTCTGGGGCCGATGCAGCTCGTCCAGCGCGATGTCTCCGGCCCGTCCGGATGCCAGAGCCACAATAACCTGGGTTATCCAATCGGGGTGCGCTGGGCATCCGGGAATGTTGATCACCGGTAAGCCGAGCTTTGATTTGAAGTCGCTGCCGAGGAATCCTCCCTTGGCGCGCTTGTGAAATTGCAGTCCAGTGGATGAGGTCGGGTTGGGCTCCGTGGCAGGTACCCCGCCCCAGCAGGCGCAGTCGCCGAGAGCCACCACGATCTGTGCTTGAGCGGCGATGTCATTCACCCAGTCCTTCATGGGCCTCTCCGCGAACATGTTGAAGCGGCCGGATCCTTCCGGGCCTTCGATCACCGTGCCCTCAAAGACAAAGATGTCAAGAGGTTTCGCACCAGAGGCGACATCGTTGAATATCTTCTTGGCATTCTCGCCCATCTCCATCCCAAGTGAGGGATGCCAGAGCAGGTCAAGGCCGAAGTCGACGATTAGATCTACCACGCTCGGCTCCTCCGCGGTAGTAAAAGACATGGTGTTTCCCGAACACGCCCCGCCCTGAAGCCATAAAACCGTTGCCACTTTACGAATCTCTCCTTCCAGATACGATGGTTATCCCTTCCCCGTCGCGGGGCTTGGCTGTTATTGCATTGCAAAGCACACTTGCCAGACGTTCCACTCCAATCCCGGTGCGCGCGGAAGTCTCGATGACTTCGGCGCCCGGATTGATCGCAACAATGTTCTCCTCCATCGTCTCGATATCCATGCCGCAGGCCTCCACCAAATCCATCTTGGTTACCACGATCAACGCAGCGGTAGAAAACAGGTGGGGGTACTTCAGCGGCTTGTCCTCACCCTCGGTAACCGACAACAGCGCCACCTTCAGGTCCTCACCGAGGTCAAAATCCGAAGGGCACACGAGGTTGCCTACGTTCTCGATCAGCAACAAATCGACATCGCCGAGGTCCCAGCCATCTAGGCCATCGTCGATCATCGATGCCTCCAAATGACATAGCCCTTCGGTCACAATTTGTCTCGTCATCGAACAAACCTGAGCGATCCTTCGCGCATCGTTGTCCGTCGCACAGTCCCCGACCAATACCGCTGTCTTGACACCGCTACGGGCGAGTTCCTCGCAGACTTTGACAACCAGCTCGGTTTTCCCGGTTCCCGGCGAAGAGATGAGATTGGCAACTCGCACCCCAGCCGCGCTAAAGCGCTCCCGCAGCGCCGCCGCAGCACGATCGTTGTAGTCGAGCACGCGTTTGCCGAGTTCTACCACGGTCTCAGTACTAGAAGCAGCTACGGCATTCACTGCATTACCTCGGCATCTTCGTGGCGTTCCGTAAACCTGACAATCTCCAACTCTCTCCCACTTCGCAGCTCCGGACAAGGCGAGTGACAGTTGGGGCACGAAAATACCAGCTTTTCGCGCGGTTGAACCACAACTTGGCAACTCTCACACCACATCGTCACTTCGCTCGAGACAAATTCAAGCTGTGCTCCCTCCAGTGGAGTTCCCACCGCCGCGAACTCAAATGCGAACTGCAAAGAATCGACAATGACCCCGCAAAGAACACCGACCTTCATCTCGACGACGCCGACTCTGGCGATCTCGTGATTCACCGCAGCTTCGGAAACTTCACTCACGATTGCCCTGGCTAGCGAGAGTTCGTGCATCCCAATCAGACTTTTCTTCCCAAAGCGCCGGCCAGCTCTACGATGTAGCTCAGTCCCTTTTGCACGTCGGGCTCTTTTAGCGACTTCACGAGCGAGTAGACTCCTTGAATTTTGGGAGCTTTAGCCGCGACATTTTGCCTCGCCTCTACGGCAGCATCCGCCGCCGCTGCAAGGAGCTGCATTACGTCACTGCGAAACATACCTGAGTCGAGCAACTCAGATATCGCTGGGGAGGATTCAGACAATGACAACAGCAGCTTGGTAAAGTTCGCAGTGAGTTCGGAAAGATTGACCGTCCCAAGACGCCCTGATTGGGCGGTAACCGACTTGACTTCGACCAAGCCGTCGGCGAGCGAATCGGCAATCACGTCGCCGCGCGAAAGGAATTCGTCGATACCCTGAAGCAAAAAAGCTAACAGTCCGGCCTGGTCAATCAAGGATGAGACGGCACTGGCGGTAACAGGATCAGAGAGCTTTCGCGCCAGCAAGCCAGACGAGGAAGTTAAATCCAAATCACGAGAAGGAATAGTACTCAAAGCTGCCCCCTTTGTTTGAGCTGTGAGGGAATAGTACGACTTGGAAAGAAGGGCGGCAAGCCCCTAATTATCCATTTCGCGCAGCTTCGGGCCATATTCTGCAACGGGAACCAGAAACGTTGTACTATTTGCGTCATTGCTATCCATATTGCGCAAAGGCCGGTCTCATGACGATTCCTAAGCTTCAGATGCTTGATGCATCCCGCACAAACTCAAGCGTCCCAAAACGAGGAAGGTCCCGGGGAATCCCGCCCGCCCTGGAGGCTTACGAAGTCTTTTCCTCGGGGATCATCCGTGACGCTGAAAAGGGCGTAGAGGAGTTACTCGGACGACACCGCCTCACCGTACAAGCACGCGACACCGCCGAATTCCGCGCCTCGTTGCACGCATCTAGACTCCGCGATATCACCTTCGGGTACCTCGATTACCGAGTTGCGGTGGATGTAACCTGCGAAACGCCAATCGAAGATCACTTCTTTGTCTTTATGCCTACCAACGGCGCAGGCACCTTCTGGGTCGGCGACTCTGCAGTAGAATCATCGACCGCGAAAGCATTTATCGCGCAGCCCAGCGAAGTGCTGCATTTTCATTTCGATGTCGACTCTCCGCACCTCTTCGTACGAATTGCTCGTGGCCTTCTCGAGCGCCAGCTCTCGCGTATGCTTGGCCGTTCACTGAGGTCAGAAATCGCCTTCACATTTACTTTGGACCAGTTCTCACTTATCTCCATGCGGTGGCTCTCTGCGATACAGCTTCTCCATGAAGAAATCTCACACCCAACTCCGCTGTCGAAGATTGAGACCGGGCTCACTTCGCTGGAGGACTATATCGCCGCCACCCTCTTGCTGGTCCAGCCCTCCAACTATTCACAGGCGCTTCAGAGTCCGGGTAGAACTCCAGCGAGTAGGACCCTTCGCAGGGCGGTGGACTTCATCGAAGGTCACCTCGCTGAAGAGATACCGATATCCGATGTAGCTTCTGCTGCGGGCTGCAGCGTAAGAACCCTCCAAGCCTCCTTCGCCAGCGAGCTGGGAACCTCGGCGGTGGCCTTCATCCGGGATTTGAGACTCCAACGAGTACACGACGAACTTCGCGACTCTTCAGAGCTCGCTCACTATATAGTTTCGGTGACCGAGATCGCGCGATCATGGGGCTTTAGCCATATGGGACGCTTTGCAGCCGCCTACCGCTCACGATATGGAGAAAACCCATCGGATACGCTCGCGCGGTCGTACTAGCCGGGCGCCTAAGGCGAATTGGCCAATGGTAGGCCTACGGAAAGCTCCACTTGACAACAAAATGAGCAGCTATCCTCATCAAGCTTCAAGCGACCGCCCGACACGCTGTGCGGATCTGGAAAATACCAACGACTCCCAAGCCTTGGTAAATGAAAACTGCAAATGCTCAAATGCGCCTTGAGTGACCTTACCTTGGCTTGGCAGAAGCCACATCAGAAAGCACCCCCACTGGTGGCCAGAAGTTGCGAAATCGGCCGCGCCACAACGTCGGCGTGAAAGAGCCGCGATACCGCCGACTTGCACAGAGTCATTCCGCAGCTCGAAAAACTTCCTCGAGGCGCGCCGCGCCGAATAGGTCGTCACAAGGAGCGAATATTGTTTTGCTAAAGAGGAGCCCTCCGACCCGAGGAGTGGCAGCCCTTTCTGACAACAAGGAGAATCTGATCATTGAGCGAGAATCTCGACCTTTCAACTTCATTCGAAGCGCGACTCGAGGAGATCGAACGGCGCATCGATGACATTCTCCGCAATTTCAGCTCGGCCATTTCTAGGGCTAAAAAAGCTAAGCGTTCTGCCCAAACCGGATCGGTGCGCGATCTCGCCACCGCAGTGGGGGAATTGGCAATCTTGGCCGCCAGTAGCAAGACGGTAATCGAGGAGGTACAAGCTCTTTGTGAATTCGACGCCTCGAATTGGATCGCATCCGGAGTATACCAAGACGAGCTGATGGAACTAGCCAGCCAAGAGGGTCTCACAATGATCGAATCCGACGGACGCATCCTCTGCTACCCGACCATTATCCAGCTTTCCGCCTCAGACACCTCGGTTCTCCTCGATAAGAAGCGGGACCGAGGAATTAGGCCGAGTTATCTGGTCCGAAAGCTCAAAGACATAGCAAATCGCCAGGTCAAGTTCCGTCCCGAGCCCTATATTGAAGCGCTGCAGTTCGCGTACGAC
>JAKASN010000213.1 GCA_021819025.1 Actinomycetes bacterium
CGTGATGGAACTCCGGCCCAACTTCGGCGTCGGGATCGTCACCGCGCTCGCGCGAATCGAAGGACGCAGTGTGGGAATCATCGCCAACAACCCTCGTCACCTCGGCGGGGCCATCGACGCGGACGCCGCCGATAAGGCGGCAAGGTTCATGCAGCTTTGCGGAGCACACCACTTGGCCTTGGTGTCGCTCTGCGACACGCCGGGATTCATGGTAGGTCCCGAAGCCGAAAAGAACGCCACAGTGCGACACTTCAGTCGCATGTTTCTCGCCGGAGCAAATCTTGGCACTCCGGTCTTGGCGGTGGTGCTCCGCAAAAGCTATGGTCTCGGTGCTATGGCCATGGTGGGGGGATCGATGAAGGCACCCCTGTTCGCCGCAGCGTGGCCGAGCGGTGAGTTCGGTGGCATGGGCCTCGAAGGCGCAGTTCGCCTCGGCTATCGACGCGAGCTCGACCAGATCACAGACCCAGAGCAGCGCAGCGCTCGATACCTCGAGCTTGTCGCCCAGCTTTATGAGAAGGGTAAAGCCCTCAGCGCCGCCGCCGCCTTTGAGATCGACGACGTCATCGACCCCGCTGAAACCCGTACACGCCTCTCGCGTGCCCTAGGCGCAGTCAAAGACTCCGGCCGTTTTGAGAGACAGCACCGCTATGTCGACTCTTGGTAAGAAGCCCCACCCAGAAATAACCGCCGACCCTGCAGGCAGCACAAACAACGCAAAACGGTCCGACTCTAAAGACGCGCGAATCAAAGCACGACTCGTCAGGGCTGCCCGCATCTAAGTGACGGCACTCGTGTTCGTGCCTGCGTAAGCACGAGTGCCGATGAGAGTCATTGGCGCCAATTGTCCCAAGAGCGATGATCCCTATGCAGTTCTTCTGGCCAAATCCACGCAGTTCCTGACGTCGGTTGAACCCGTGGCAAAGGAACCGAAGTCACCGAATCGGCAGCGCTTCGACAACCCGAGCCGTTTCCAAAGAGATCTCGTCCGCGTCGGCAGTCCGTAACATATGCCGCCATTGCGAAGTTGTTGGTCTTCTCTAGGTCAATGCGCCATCATCGTGCGATCCACAGCGCACCGCGAGTAAAGGAGCGCCACACCTCCGGATGGTAACTTGTCGAAACCACGTCAGTTCAGCGGACCGCAGTTGAAAATTTGACATCAGGTCTTCTCGGAAAAGTCGAGCGGCACTTTCCGAAATGTAGCCCATAGCCACAGGTCGTAGACGATCTTTAGGCCTCCGGCGAGCAGGAAGGGAATTCCACTAAGCGAGACTGTCAGTAACGCCCCACTCAGAATCGGGGTCGCCGCCGTGCCCAGAGTTCGAGCTCCATTGGTCCACGCCCCAAGATAACCCCGATCGGGAGTGTCAACCATTGCCATCGAGTAGGCCTGTCGCGTCGGCACGTCCATTTGCGAAAGAAGATGACGCAGAAGAAGGAGTGCCACAGCGGGGCCTGCGCCGGGCATCACCGGAATCAGCATCAGCATCACGTTGGAAGGAAGATGGGAGAAGACCATGGTATTGAGTAAGCCGATTCGTTGAGCGATTCGAGCCGCGACGATAGAGGAGAGTGCGGAGAGGATATTGGTTCCAAAGAAGATCAGCCCCAGCTGAGTAAGGTCGATATGATAGCGCACCCTAAACCAATAAACGAGGATTCCTTGCACGATAAGTCCCCCCGCGAAAGAGTCGAGGGCAAACAGCGCTGAAAGACCATAGACAAGCTTGCGGGTGGACTTTTCCGGAAGGCGATAGGCATCTTTTGGGCTCCTGCCCTGCTCCTCGACGCTCGGCGTAAGGAGACCATATAGCAGGAGCTGGATCGCGCCAGCGATACTATATGCGACGATAATGGCGCGAAAAAGAGCAGAGCCGATGTCTGGGACGTTGCCGAGTGAATTCGCCAAGCCGACTGCCGATGCCAAGAGGGCTCCAGCAGCAGTGGCGGAGTAGCCCACCAAATTGAACCATGCATAGGTGTTGGTGCGCCGCTGGCCGGCGAAGAGTCTCGAGAGGATGGCTTGCTCGATCCCCAGATAGAGCCCAATCTCCTTGCCGGTTGGACTAATGCTGCCGAGGAGCATGACGAGCCCGATCACCGCGACGTTCTTGGAGACCAAGAGTAGCGGCGTAGTGAGAGTCCAGAGAACGCTACTCAGCACGAGGATGCGCTTGCGCCCGATACGGTCAACGAATCTGCCCAAGGACATCGACACTACCGACGAGCCGAGGAGCGCGATTGAAAAGAGCATCCCGATTTCGAATATCGCATAGCCCTTTTCGTGCCAATATACCGGCAAGACTATCGAGATAAAACCGAAGGCAACTTCCCGAATCGTTCGGGCTAGGAGAAGCAGCGCAGGCTCTCGTTTGATGCGGCGACTACCGCTCATCTTTACCAGGGCACTCGCTCCTTTTTTGCAGTCTTCATCTCTTATCGCTAAAACACCGATCCCAACCGTCGCGCTAGGGGGGCGCCCTCGTAAGAGCAGTTAGGCTGCGTCCTTATCCCAGAGATGCGCTCTGCCCCGTTCGCCGAATTTGATCATCGCCGCTGCAGCTGGAGAGGATCCTAGCATCCGCGGCGGGTCTTAGCCGGGGGCAATTCCCACCAGCCAGACTGGCATCACACCGCCGAGGCGGAACGCGCACGGGGCAATTAATGCCCCGGCTAAAAAGGTCGTATTGCCCTCGCAGCGCAGGTCGAGCAAATATCAAAGATCCCAATTGAAGCGACGCCGTGCCATCACGCTGCGCGACCGGTCCCAACTTCTTTGCAACCCTCGAGGGCCGAGAGGCCAGTCCCAAGGAGAATCTCGGACCCCCGCGCGGAGCACCGCCCCAACCCAATGTGCGAGACGAGCAAATAATGGCTAGGTTGGGCGTTGGGGCATCGTCAGTCGCATCGAAGGTGAACGGACGTGGCGCTGCCACACCGATTCGAGGAGGTATGCCAGTGAATCCCTCATCTCGACCCGCAGAGCAAGCTGAAATCGAAGATATTGCGCGAAGAATCCTCGCCAAGGGGACCGGGAAGGTCTCGCTAGATCGGCTAAATCTACTATCTCGTCTCGTGATGCGGATCACCATGCGTGATGGGGAATTTAGAACCCAGCTCTTCCGCTTCGTGGATGTCTTTCCTCGTCTCGAGCGGACCGAAGACGTCTATGAGCATGCTCAGGAGTACCTCGGAGCTCAGAAAGCCGCTCGCGGGATGATCTCAGTCGGCCTCAACCTCCTAGGAAAGCTACCAGGGGGAAAGCGACTCGTCGAGGCAATAATGCGAAAGAACATCCAAGAAGTCGCAAAGCTCTTCATTGCAGGCACCTCCGCAGCAGAAATAGCATCCCAGGTTTCCCAATACCGCAGCGAGGGCCTGAGTACCACCGTCGACGTGCTCGGGGAAAAGACCCTCACTGAAACCGAAGCGCGCAACTACTCGCGTCGGGTCAAAGACCTCGTCACTACCCTCGCCCCGTTGGCAGGTTCATCCTCTCACGAAGCTGCCCGAGAGATCCCCGAACTTTCGATATCAATCAAGCCAACTGCCCTCTCTCCACACTACGCTTCGATCAGCAGCGAGATCGGCCTCGTCGAGGTGAAAACCCTGCTCAAGGAGATCCTCCTCGCAATCTCAGATGCCCGAATCCTTTGCTTTTTGGATATGGAAGATCACGACGTCAAGGATCTCACCTTAGATCTCGTAGAAAGTCTCGCCAGCGATGGCGCAACTGCAACTCTTTATCTTGGGGTAGTTGTCCAGGCATATCTTCTCAGCGCAGAGGAGGACCTTGCTCGAGTCCTCGCAATTTCCCAGGCTCGCACCGAGCGTGGCTGGATCCCTTTGTCGATACGGCTGGTCAAGGGGGCCTACTTCGACGCGGAGATGGTGAAAGCCTCCACAGAGAGTTGGCTCCCGCCTACCTTCGCTTCCAAAGCCGAAACCGACCAGAGCTTCGAGCGCTGCGCGGTGACACTTTTAAAAAATATCGACATCGTGCGACCGGCATTTGCAACCCACAACCTGCGCTCTATCGCCTTCGCGATTGCCACGGCGCGCGCCATGAGCGTCGCCGATGACGCCTACGAAGTGCAAATGCTCTATGGAATGGCCGAAGCGATGGCACGAGGTGTACGGTCCGAGATTCCTCGCGTCCGGCTCTATCTTCCCATGGGCGAGCTCGTCCCCGGAATGAGCTATTTGGTCCGGCGCCTCATTGAGAATACTGCCAACGAAAGCTTCCTGCGACGCGGATTCATAGAAGGCGGACCGTCGGAACTCGCCAAGATGCTCGCGCCGCCCCTCCCGCAGGCGTCGGTGCATCGTGCTAACGCAAAACCTGCCGCAATAGGCCCGTTGGGCGAGTATCGCCATCAACCCGCCCTGGAAACATACCTCCGCTCCGCCCGAGAGGAGTTTGCCAAGGCCATCGTCTCGCTGCGAAACGAAGGCATCGAGTCGATCTTTGGAGCACAATGTGCGGGAGGATACGTCCCCATCGTGATCAACCAAGAGCGTCTTCACACTCAAGACTCGATTGAATCAGTGAACCCAGCGGAATTTACCGAGGTGATCGCTCAAAGTGCTTCAGCAGAGGCCTCTCACGCCCTCGCCGCACTTGAGGGTGCCGCAAGGGCCTATGCGGGATGGGGAGCTACTCCAGTAGCTCTTCGTGCAGAGGTCCTCGAACGAGCTGCTGAGTGGATCACGCAAAGACGCGTCGCCCTCGCAGCTCTTGAGGTCCTTGAAGCAGGCAAGCCGTGGAGAGAGGCCGACAGCGACATTACTGAGACGATAGACTTCTTGCGCTTCTACGCTCGCTCGATGATTGGGTTAGC
>JAKASN010000214.1 GCA_021819025.1 Actinomycetes bacterium
GCATCCCCAGCGCATCCAGGCCCCCTGGGTCTCTGAAGAAGAGGTGCGCAAAGTGGTGGCCTCGTGGATCCGCCAGGGCAAGGCGGCCTATATGGGCGAGTTCGAAGCCGCGGAGGCCGCGGTGGAGTCCGCCAGCGAATCAGAAGACGAGGACGAGCTTTTCGGGGCGGCGATGGAGCTGGTGGTCTCGTCCCAGCTCGGCTCCACCTCGATGCTCCAGCGCAAGCTCAAAGTGGGGTTCTCCCGCGCGGGGCGCCTCATGGATCTCCTCGAGCGCCGCGGCATCGTGGGACCCCTCGAGGGATCCAAGCCCCGTGTGGTGCTGATGGGCAAAGAGGAGTACCAGAACTACCTGGAGTCCCGGGCGTGACTCGTCGTCCCCGCTGCCACTCGACCAAGGTCACCAGCCCCTAGCCAAGGCCGCCCGGATCGAAGGAGTCTCGCCTTGTGAGCGCGGCGCGCCGCGAAGCTGGGCCCCTGGCCAAGCGTGCGCCAAATGGGGTGAAAGTACCAAGTCGCCGCGATAAGAGAGACGACTTGGTTGAGGTTGAGTGGCCGCGCCAATAGGGGCGTTTCTCGCCGGCTGGTGCCGGGGAGGCGAGGTAGCGCTTGCGGGTACTTTCGGGCGAGATCTTGGTGTTTTCCGCACACGATACGCTGCATCTCTATATTTTCCAGGGATCTTTGGTGTAAACTTTGTTGAACCACAGCTACGCAAAGCAACGCGGGAAGGCGGCGGCTTGAAGTTTCGTTCGCTTACTGTGCGCGAGCTGGTGAGAATTCTCGAACATTTTGGGTACGAGAAGGTAAGGCAACGCGGATCCCACATGAAGTTGAAGGCCGATGGCCGACCGACCATTTCAATTGCTTACAGGAAGGACGACTTCCCAGCAGGAACCGTGAAGAAGATACTCATCTCCGATGCACAGTTGACCGAAGATGACTTGCGTGAGATGTTCGACTAGGGAGGCGCAATGAGGGCAAATATTCTAATACACCTCGAACCGGACGACAAGGGACTGCCCACGTGGTGGGCGGAATCGAAGGAACTGGAAGGGTTCACCGCAGTTGCGGCGTCTTTGAGCGAGCTCCGAGAGCTGATTCACGAGGAACTGACAATCATCAGCGAGGAGACTGGCGACCGGGTGGTCTATGGCGATGAGTTGCTCGTTCGCGACGAGAACGCTTCTTCGAGTTATGACAGGGGCAACAGCCAGACCTACGGCGAACGAGGTGCTCCCGCTTCGGATTCTGCGCAACAAGCCAATCTTCGGGTCGTGACAGTCTCGAACGCCGCTTGAGCTGCAAGTGAAGCTTGACAGCTATTTTCTTTGCGATTTCGCACAGCAGCGATCGAATTTGCTCACGGCGGTATCTGCTGGGATCACGCGAGTAGTCGTCGGCATCCCAGCATCGCTGTATGTCGCGGGGTTTTTTCGCGTTGAAGACGGAGAGCAAGAGATCGTCCACGAGTTCGCGATCACCTTGCTCGACCAGGAGGCCAAGGTGATCGCGAAAGCGGTCATGGCAATGCAAGTCGCCTCTGCCCCCGACAGACGCCCTGGCGAACCACTGCTAATTCCGTTTGCATTCCGATTGCCAGAGTTCGTAGCTCAACGAGACGCACGTTACGATGTGCGAATCGGCCTTGACGATACGAGCGCAGACCTCTGGTTCTACGGAGTGGCTGCGCCGATTCAAAGCCGTTGAAACAAGCCGGTCTTTTCGGGCCGAGGCCGACCGAGCTCGGTGCACAGCACACGCTCGGCTGCTCACTCACAATAGCCTATGGGGGGTGAAGTTCCCAGCAAGTCTTGTTGCCGCCCGCAGCGACGCTCGCGCCAGCGTTCCCGGTTCTAGCTTGGCAAAGCCCTGAGGCGACTCGTGCAAGACCGAATGCCGACCGAGAACCAACCAAACTTGCGAGGCTTCGCACGTCTCACGTTGTGCGAAATTTACCGCTGCTGGCCCCTGCTAAGGTGTGGTCAGTTCGAAAAGATCTCAGCGCCCTTCACCCAATGTATCTCGCACCAGCCGAAGTGCTTGGTGCGACCGCTTTGATCGACCGAGTATGCACGACGCCCCGATACTTCAGGAATCCTGCGTGCGCTGGAGGCGATCCGAGCCATCGGTCGCAGCACCTTCTGCGAGCGGTATCCTTTGGAGTCATGCCATCGCGCTTTGCATCGGTGACGAGTCTTATCGCACAACCTCGCGGCCCCGCGCACCATAGTTCGCGCTGCCTTTGTCGAAGTAGGCAAGTGCGGTGCGTGCAGACCACTAATACCGCAAGGCTGCTGCGGATTGGCAAAACTCCCTTCCCAACTCAGTTGCTCCTGGGTCGCTTGCAATAGCAGAAGCCGCCACTTGGAAAGTGGACTGCCTCGAGGAATCTGATCTCACAGGGGCAACAATTGCAGCCTTCGGGGTAGTCGTCGCCTCAAGAAGTTGAGCGCGATGACGATGCCGCCATCAGCGCGGACATTTTCGCTATTTCGTCGATCGAGAGGCTTCGGTGGACACCGAACCACGCGTATCAGGGTGGCGCGGCGCGAGTTTCGGGCATTCCAGTGAGTTATCCCGAAACCTCAGGATCTTGGGAAGCGGGGTCCCAGCCAAAGCGTCGACGATTTTCAACTTGTGCGGGCCAAGGTTGGCAGAGATCGTCGCACTGCGGCATTCGTCACCATAGCACGACCAACGCAGTCATAAAAGTGAGTCTCTCGTAAGAGATGGAAGGGACTGGCATCGCCATCGGCGGCGGCGGGGCGCCCCCCAAGGGCCAAATGGACGAGTGGGTGTCTTTCTGGGACCCCTAACCTCACTACAATACCATCCACAGATGCGAGAACAAAGGCAGCGCCAGTCCATCGAGTCCGAATTAGTATGGTCTCAAGCAGCGAAAGCTGCGGTACTCCCTGGAAAGTTTTTTCTGGGTGACGAAGTTCTCAGTCGTTAACTATCGAGAGATGCTCGATTTTGGCAAGAAAGTTAAAAGAGCCACTCCCAGGAGCTTTGCGGTCTGCTGACGATAGTCGGGATATCTTTTCCCTACTTGAAGGCGCATGGGAATTAGATCGAGTAATTCGAAGCGTGGGCTTTTTCAAGGGTGGTTCGGTCTTCGAATTGGTCGCTCCTGGCATTCTCCGCTACTTGGAGGAGGGCGAGCTCAAGCTTGACAGCGGATTTCAAGGGAGTGCATGCAAAGAATATTTCTATCAGCTCGCCAATGACCACATCCTGGTCAGTTTTGCTGATGGCGCGCCCGGGGTTCGACCCTTTCTTCGACTCTATCCTCAAGCCCGCTCCGATCAATACTGCGCTCAGGATGTGCATTACTGCGAGAGGGACAGATATGAATGCACTTACGCCTTTTCGTCGCGAGATGCCTTCACAACTCTTATTGACGTCAAAGGTGCTGCTAAGGACTACTCCATGAGGTCTTCGTATGCTCGGCGGGGCCAATAGCTGCTCGCTGTGCCTAGGTACCTTTAATAGGCGCTCCGAGGAGATGTGCATCGCGCAGGCGCCCCTTGGGCGATTCGCCCTCGCAATCTTTCCAGGGCGACCCCGTCTCAATGAGGTTCCGGCTCCTTTGCGCACCTTGGTGCGAATCGGCCAGTGCTGGGGTCCGTCCCAAACGCCGGTTCGTTATCGGCTCGTTCGAGCCAGCCATCGCCTCGCGTGACGAAGAGGCGAAAGCTGAAAGAATTCTCGTCGCCTGGGCAATATCTGCCACACCCAAGCCCATGGAGAGCGTATCGATTTGTCGCAAGTCGTTTCGGCGAGGTCTCGGGCTGGCTTATTGAGGTCCTTTTCGGCTAGTCCAAACGAGGTGGATACCGGCATTCTTATTGCGCCATACAAATTACATAAGCCCAAGAGCTGCACCGTCGCCCGACCGGGTTTGTAGGGGTGGGTTGGGAGAATCCCGCGCGCCTGAGCATTGCTACCGAAGTTCTTTCGTCGCTCCATTGCGATAGTTACTCGCGAGCGCCCAATGAGCACATGAGATACTAGAGGCGGATCTGGCGTTACAGTGAGTTTCGCCGCGCCCCGCCGCGTTCCGCGACATCGAGTCATGTAGTCAGCTCCCGCGGTTGATAGATGAAACTTGCGAGATTCTTCCCTTTGGCGAGATACATCGCTTCATCGGCATGTTGCAAAAGCACCTCGATGTCTTGGCTGTGGTTGGGAAAGCAGGCGGTTCCGACGCTGGCTTTGATCGCGACGGCGACTCCTTCGAAGCTCAAGGTGAAATCAAGCTCTGCCGCGACTCTTTTCGCGGCTAGCTCCGCAGAGAAGAGGTCATCTACTGCGAGCACCGCGGCGAACTCATCGCCGCCGAGGCGAGCGATGGCATCGGTGGCGCGCAGCGCGCTTTGGAGGCGCCGGGCCACTTCGACGAGGACGGCGTCTCCGCGGTGATGTCCGTAAGTGTCGTTGATGGCTTTGAAGCCATCGAGGTCTACCAACATCACCGCGACGGTCTCGCCGGCGCGTTGCGCACGGGCGATGGCTTGGCCCAAGAGCTCCCCGAAGGAGCGGCGATTGGCGAGTCCAGTCAATTCGTCGTGGGTCGCCAAGTGGTGCTCGGCTTCGCGCAGACGGGCGTTGTCGACCACGATGGTGGCCGAGAGCGCCAGCTGTGCGAGCAAGTTTCGCTCCGAGGAGCGCCATTTCCGGGGTCCGCGCGCATCTCCGCAAACCACCACCCCGAGAGGTCCGTCACTGGACATCAAAGGGATCGCGGCGAGGCAAGCCAGCCCGAGTGATCCAGCGATTCCCTCGGGTCGCATTTCGGGTTGTGTGGCGAGTTCGGCC
>JAKASN010000215.1 GCA_021819025.1 Actinomycetes bacterium
GTAATCATACGTGCAAGCGTAGATGACGAAGAATTGGCTCTAATCGAGTCTCGCCTCGGAGCCGCCGAGTCCGCGGCACCGCGGCCCACTGTCGAAGACTTCAAGGCGTATGCCGAACGAGGCTGGACAACCAGCGACGGGGCGCGTAGCCCAGGAGGAATCGCTGTGGCCACTCGCGTTACGCATTCCGACGCGATATACGTGTTGTCGGTAATCGGCCCCCGCGAGCGGATGCTGGCTACTGGCATTGAAAAGCTAGCCAAGCAGGTTATGGCGGCCGCCTATTCGTTGCAGACCGCATTGGAGCCCTACCAGGCCACTCTATAGGCGTCGACATCACGTAGCGCCCTCAATCCTGATGGCGCTGGCCGCTAGGTTATTTGTTATGCCTGGACCCCGACCGATATCTTGCGTCGGAAAGTGTGTGGCTCACCCTCAGGAAGCGGAAGAGCCGGCTTGCCTCGTTTCCGATATCAATGAACTTTGTGTGCGCATATCGTTTGCAGACCAAGGGATCAAAAATGGACCAGGTGCAGCTTGAGCTAACCATCGAGGGAATTGGGTTAAATGGTAACGCGCGGCATTAATCCGGCCCACCTGGGCTCCAATCGGGATCCCCTGCGTTCGCTGCAGTTGTTTTGTCGCCGAACGCATAAAAATTTCTTGTGGCGAGCGCTCCCGACGGGATCTTCGATCGGGTTCTCCCAGACGATGCGTTCGCCACGATGAGGTAAAAGATCATCAGATGTCAGGGCAAGCTGCACGGGCGAGGGGGACGCGCTGATTGTGGTCTTCGTGGGATTTTTTACCCACTGCAGATAGAAATCGCCAAGAAAGTGCCATGTTAGCCAGCTCCGTGGCCGCGCCTGGCTGCATCGGCACCGCATGAGAGCCCTTCGTCGACCTGCACAGCGCGGAGGAGCAGTTCTGAGGACGTTTTGATTTTTGCACTAGAGGTGGCGCGCGACCTTCACGTACACTTCTGCCGGCTCAGTAAGTGAAACTGGCGGAGCGTACCTGACGAAATGCCGGTCATTTCGGGAATGTCTGCCGCACCCTATTTCCAACGACATCGTGAGAGGCGGGCTGGCGCTTCAGCAGCTAGTACGAGACTTGGGAGAATCGCATCGGTATTAACCAGGGCACCCCAGGACGTCAGTGAACATTTCGCAGATTACCACACACAGGCATGGACCGCACGAGAATTATTCCGGCCAGATTGATCAGTCCTTATTGCTCCGAAAAATGATATCATGACTGGAACGAGCCATGGTGTGTTCAACCTTTGGTCGAAGCTATTACTGTCGCTCTGTTGACATCTCCCCAGGGCATCGCTCGGTTCGCCAGTTCGATAGCTTTTCTAGTCAAGGTCTGATTTTGATTGGTGTGATTAGAATCTCCGAATCGCGGCTAATGGCACCCAAGTCTAAGTTTGGCGTCCTACAACGTCAATTTTCTGGGCGAGGAATACTCGCACGACTCACATTCCCAGAATCGCTCGTTGCAGGCAGGTTGATGGCGTCGTTGCTTGCCCTGTAAGTTCTGTTGCTCGACGACACTCTAATGATGATCTCTTCTCGTTTGACGGCTAACTATGTCGCAGATAGGCTCAAACTTGTTCCAGTTGGTTTTTATAGTTGGCATAAATAAACGTGAGGGACGCATTTGATAACCTTGTGCCGTGTCGGCCGAATATTCAACCGCGGCGATGTTGTTGACGTATTTCATCGGGTCCTTTTCGACGTCCAGACCACGGCGATGGTGGGGCCACGGACAGGATGGACATTGCGACTGTGACTGTGCCAAACTTCAACCACACCTCTCCGACATTTCGGACATTCTGTGGGGCAAACTCGCTTTCGGCGCTTCCAAGAGAGTTGGATCGCCTCGGCGTTAGTCGTGTCGTAATTTTTTGCGGTGCGTCACTTGAGCGAAACGTCACGGCTCTTGAGCGGATTCAAGCGGCCATTGGCGGCCGTTTGGCGGGCCAATTCAGTGGCGTTCAGGCACATAGTCCTTTGCCAGCCGTTGAAGCGGGGCGGCGATTTCTTAAAGATGTTTTGGCCGATGCTGTAATCGCCGTAGGCGGTGGCTCTGCGGTGGTCACCGCGCGCGCAGCCGCAGTACTTTTCGCCGAGGGTCGCGATATTCGCGAGCTTTGTACGCAACGTGACGCAAACGGCACCCTGTTCAGCCCAAAGCTAACTTCCCGGAAAATTCCCCTTTGGGTTGTGCCTAGCACACCGACGACGGCCTACGCGAAGGCGGGCAGCGCAGTACTCGATCCCGACACTGGTGAACGACTTGCACTCTATGACCCCAAGTTACGAGCCCAGGGTATCTTCCTTGATCCGGAGGTGGCACTGACGGCGTCGCTATCGCTTTTCCGATCCTCTGGTCTGAATGCTTTCTCCATGGCGATAGAGGCGTTGCTTTCGGGTGACGACGACCCGCTCGCGGACGCGTCCCTCATCCACGCACTTCGCATGCTCATCGAGTGGTTGCCCAGACTCATGGAGTCCCCCGAGGATGTCGAGACCCGATTACGACTCATGTTGGCGGCCTTGCTCTGCGGTGAGGGCACGGATCACACGGGCGGTAGTCTGGCTCAAGGCCTAGCGCATGCGGCAGGACCTCGTTCCTCGGTTGCCAATGGCATCGTCGAAGTACTTCTCTTGCCGCATGCGATACGTTTCATTGCGCCGGCAGCTGGGGAAGGGGTTTTGCGAATCGGAGATGCCCTCGGAGTTTCAAGCCAAGCGGCAGGGACGACCTTAGATAAAATCTTGACTGTGCTTGAGGGTTTCCTCGCAGCGGCCGAGATTCCAAGACAGCTGCGAGATGTTGGAATACCGCGTTCGGCATTGATGGAAATCGCTGATCACGCAATCGATGATTGGTTTCTGGTGCGCCTTCCCCGTCGGCCGAGTCGGAACGATATTCTGGAACTGCTCGAGCGCGCATGGTAAGTGAGCTGATGCGAAGCTTGCGCGGACTTGCTATTCCAAATCGCGTTGTCGATGGCGTTGGTAGTTCGGTAAGATTCGAATCTTCGCTCGTCTATAACGATGTTTGAATGGCAGTTCACATATGTTGCCCTTACCCAGCTAGCCCCAATACTGTTCAGTTAGTGTTACAAGCGTGCAATATGTATGCATGCCGCGTGTTGGATGGGTAAAGCCGGCCACAAACCGCCGGTTGTCGGATTTGGTATCAGTGGGAGTGTTGACTCGGGTCTTCCCCGCCGATCTCGTCGATGAGGTCATCGCGGCTGCAGGCCGTACCGAGCAGCGCAAACGAACTTTGCCAGCTCG
The DNA here is from genome assembly GCA_021819025.1 of Actinomycetes bacterium. Classification (GTDB taxonomy): domain Bacteria; phylum Actinomycetota; class Acidimicrobiia; order Acidimicrobiales; family Acidimicrobiaceae; genus Acidithrix. The sequence continues at coordinate 3,315 of JAKASN010000215.1, forward strand.
GGTTATGGCCTATTTCGCCATTGGGATGGCGTTATATTCCGACGGATCCTATGAAGAGGTGATGGCCCAGCTGACCGATGGTCTCTCTTGGGCGACCGGGTGGGAGGAGAGCTGGGAAGCGCCATCGCAGTCCGCCATCTTTCGAGCCCGGGCCCGCCTTGGCGCCCAACCCCTTCGCGAACTCTTTTCCCGGGTAGCGGTTCCACTGGCGCCCAACGATACCAAGGGTGCTTTCTTGGCGAATCGGTGAATAGTCGCGATTGATGGCACCTGCATAGAGGTCGCGGATACCCAGGAGAACTTTGCGTATTTCGGCCGAGCGGGTGTTAGCAGAGGCGAGCGGGCCGCCTTTCCCCAAGCTCGGATAGTGGCTTTGGCCGAGTGTGGGAGCCACGCAGTTTTCGAAGCTGTCATCGGCTCCTATTCCATTGGGGAGATAGAGCTCTCAAGAGAGCTTGTCGCCCGGTTGCGCCCAGGAATGCTTCTCCTTGCCGATCGGGGCTTCTACGGGTTTCGGCTCTGGACCCAGGCTGCGGCTACCGGAGCGGATCTTGCCTGGCGGGTGGGATAATCCCTGAAACCCCGTTACCTAGAGACCCTCGCCGATGGATCGTGGTTGGCCGAGGTGCGGCCATCGGATAACGAAGGGCGAAAAGCGCAGCCGGCAGTGGTGAGGGTCATCGACTACAGCATCGACGATGGCCGTAAGAACCCCGAGTCCTATCGTCTGCTCACCACCATTGTTGATCCGACGGTCGCCAGCGCGACCGACCTCGCTCTGGCCTATGCGAAGCGCTGGGAGATCGAGTCTGTCTTTGACGAGCTGAAAACCCACCAGCGCGGCCCGCGCATGGTGTTGCGTTCCAAGTCCCCCGAACTTGTTGAACAAGAGATCTGGGGGCACCTGTGCTGTCACTACGCGATCCGCACCATGATGTACGAAGCTGCCTCTCATGGCAACAAGGAGCCCGAGAGGGTCTCTTTTATCTCAGCGCTGCGTATCGCTCGTCCATCATTTGCCCAATTGGGCGCTTTTCCCCCCTCACGACCCTGAGGCAAACGCATTTGTCTGGAGATGGGCGATCACCGCACTCCTTCGGCGGTTGAATCCCCTTAGCCGCAGAAGATCCAATCCCCGGGTAATCAAGCGCAAGATGCCCAAGTGGCAAGTCAAGCGTTCCAATCATGCCGACTGGCCCCAACCCATCGGTCCGCCACGCGCGACAATCCGTTCTCCTAAATGAACGGTAGTGCAGCTAGCCCTCGCCCCTTACCGCCTTGATGCTGGCAGAGTCAACCTCGCCTCACGGTTCGGCCTACGGATAATCCGCCGGTGCTTTTCCCGGCAGCTTCACACCAGAAAATTACTCCTCCCGCATGTGCCGGCGGGCTTCGTCATCCGCATGCTCGGGCTACATTTCAACCTCAATGCCCCGAGGTCTCATCCCCGTTATCCCGATAGCAGGCCCAGCCCGGACAGCTAAGACGGTCTTTGGTCCGTGTCG
>JAKASN010000216.1 GCA_021819025.1 Actinomycetes bacterium
TGACCAAGCCGCCAAGCGCATCGCCAACGAGCACCCCGAGAGTGCCCTTGGCACCGCCACCGAGCATCGGCGCATCTTTGGCCCGGCCCCAGGGGCATACGGAGCGGGAATACTTGCCCTTCTCGAGGCGGGTAATTGGCGCGACGATAGGGATCTCGCCGAGGTCTACCTGGCTTGGTCGGGATACTCGTATTCCCAGGAGGGTTTCGGTGTACCGGCACGGGAGTCTCTTTCCAAGCGCCTCGTTGCGGCTTCGATTGGAATCAAGAACCAGGACAACCGGGAGCACGACATCTTCGACTCAGACGACTACCTTCAGGACCATGGCGGCATGCTCGCTGCCATTCGCTCTCTCACCGGGCGAGACGCGGCAGCCTACTTTGGCGACTCTTCCAACCCGAGCGCGCCCAGGACGCGTACTCTGGCAGAAGAGGCTGCGCGGGTAGTGCGTTCCCGGGTCTTGAACCCGAAGTGGATCTCGGCGATGAAGAATCACGGCTACAAGGGCGCATTTGAACTTGCCGCGACGGTGGACTATCTCTATGGCTATGACGCCACCGCAAAGGTGGTGCAGGACTGGATGTATTCCAAGGTTACCGACGCTTATTTGCGGGATCCCGCTACTCGTAAGTTTCTCGAAGAGGTAAATCCTGAGGCGGCGTATTCCATCGCCAACAAGCTGATGGAGGCGATTTCGCGTGGAATGTGGGAGTCACCCTCGGATCAAGACCGAGAGTTGTTGGCAGGAGAAGTGCTGGCACAAGAGGCGAGAAGGGAGTCGATATGACGCCGGTCTTTCCATTTAGTGCGGTTGTGGACAACGAGGACTTGAAGCTTGCGCTGCTTCTTGCAGCTCTTGACCCAAAGATAGCGGGTGTGCTCATCGAAGGCGAGAAGGGAACTGCCAAGACGACGCTGGCACGAGCTTTGGGTTCCTTGCTTCCCGCACCAGGAAAATTCGTAGAGCTGCCGCTCGGCGCAACTGAGGACCGGGTAAAAGGTGCCGTGGACTTGGCTCACCTCGTCAAGGAGAAGGCCGCTGTGTTGCGCCAGGGACTTCTCGGGGAAGCCAACGGCGGAGTGCTCTACGTTGACGAGGTGAATCTTCTTGCCGACCATATCGTGGACATGGTGCTTGACGCGGCGGCGACTGGCGAGAACCGTATCGAACGCGATTCCATCTCGGTCTCCGAGCCCTCCAACTTCGTTCTGATCGGTTCCATGAATAGCGAGGAAGGGTGGCTAAGGCCACAGCTCCTCGACCGATTCGGCCTATATGTGACAGCTAGGGCTATTGCCGATACCGCCGTTCGTATCGAAGCTACCAAGCGCCGCCTCGCATTTGACGCCGACCCCGAGAGCTTTTGTGAGGGCTACGCGGAAAGCGAGGCCGCCATCGCAGCAAAAATCGCTGAGGCCAGGCAAGTCAAAGTCGCTTCACAAAGCGGTCTGCTCGCGGAGATGACCACGGCATCGTGGGATGCGGTGGCCGGCAAGATCGACGAAATGCACTCGGGGTCCCTTCGTGCCGATCTGGTACTGGTTCGAGCTGCGTGCGCCTATGCATTCTGGAGGGGCGATGCCGCGGTCACCCCAGAGCACGTCGCCGCAGTGGCGCCTCTGGTGTTCGCTCACCGAAGCAAGGGTCGTGAAGAGCCACCAAGCAATCCAGGCTCCAACGCGCCGCCGCCCGAAAGAAGTCCCTCAAATCGCCCTTCTAAGGCGTCGAGCGATAGCGCACCGGCGTCCGGTCAAAGCGCGCCAAATTCCACCGCGCCGGCCTCGACGGCTGAGGCCCCGCAACGCGACTACGATCCCGAGACTTTCGCCAGCGCAAGTGGCAGCTCTCGTTTCGAGGACCTCCTCCGCGCTCCGGGACTTACGCGCGTCGATCGCCTCGACCATGTTGTACCAAGCCGTCGAGGCAATCCTGGAGTCACCAACTTATCGAGTGGGGCATCGATCAGGCCAGAGCATGCCGAATTGGGTGCGCAGGGTTCCATCGATGCCTTGGCGACGCTTCGGCGCACTGTGACGCGAACGCATCTTGTCGGCGATGAGATCGACGGGGAAGTCTTAGAGGTGAGATTTGAGGACTTTTACCGGAGCCTGCGTTACCAATACCAGGCGAAGCTGGTGGTGGTTGCTTTGGATACCTCTGGTTCGATGGGGGTTGAGCGTCGTATCGCCTTGGCTCGAGAAGTTCTCGTGGGAGTGCTCGACGACTCCTACAAACGGCGCAACCGTGTCACCTTGGTTACTTTTTCCGGTACGGTAGCAAAATTGGTGGTTTCCAACGCCAGGAGCGTCGAACTCTTGTCGCGGAAACTATCCCAGCTCAGTTCCGGTGGAATGAGCCCCCTTGGTGCTGGCCTCACCACGGCACTGGCGGCGGCCCTCGCGGCCAAAGAGTCGGGGATGCGTCCAGAGATCGTGGTCATCAGCGACGGCCGCGCGACATCGCCCCAAGGTGATGCGATTGCTGACGCCAATGCCGCCGCGCTTGCCATTGGGCGCTCCGGAGTCGATGCCACCTTTATCGACCTGGAGATCGAGCATCCTCGCCTCAACTATTGTGAGAGGCTCTCTCAGAGCGCTCGAGGTCGTGTGGTGCGCGTCGCGAGCTGAAGACTGGAGACCTTCCAAGCTGCACAATCCACTCGGTTTCGCGATAGGGCCGTGGAGGCTCACCCCCGAGGGCGATGGAGCCACGGTTCAGGTCGGAGGAGGATCGTTTCGCTTGTGAAATTCCGCCAGCCACACATCGAAGTCTTTTGCCACGATTCGTTCCCCGGTGAGCCCTTTCGCTGCCCCTGAGGCGAGAAACACCGCTGGCGGGCCCATGATTTCGGGTGCGAGAAGTCCTTGGCGAATTTCCACAGGCAGATCTTCGGGGATCATGCCTGTCGCGGTGGCGCCCCCGGGAAGGACGATATTGCAGGTAACGCCGTATGGTCGGAGATCTTCAGCCATTATGTAGCTCAGTGATTCAGTTCCCGCACGTGACGGTCCGTACGGTATAAAGCCCTGGCGTTTCATGGTTTCGTGGTTCATGGAGATATTTATGAAACTCCCAGCACCTTCGGCGACGAAGATTGCTGCGAAGGCCCGAGCTACCAGGAAGTAGCCGGTGAGGTTGGTCGTGATGACATCGGAAAAGTCTTCAGGCGATACCTCGAAAAACGGCATTGCTCGCTCAAAGAAGCGAGAATTCACCCTGCGCATGCCCAGTCCGGCATTATTTACCACCATATCGACCCCCCCGAGAAGATCCATGGCGCTTTGGGTGGCGAACTCCACCGAGCGAGGATCTCGGACGTCTACTGGAAGCGCTACTGCGCGCAAGCCGCTAGCGCGGTACCTCGCCACCGCTTCGTCAAGTCGTGGGGTGGCTCGGCTCGCCAACGCCACCGACGCTCCCGCTGAAAGTAGGGCAGCGGCTATCGCTGCGCCGATGCCGCTCGTCGCACCAGTTACCACCACCCGCTTGCCAGTTAGCTCCGCCATTTCTGTGATCATAACGCCAGAGATCGCATTGCCGAGCGGGAGCAACTTTATCGCCCATATCGACCTGGAGGCTGCCGGCCTCCCGTGGCCTTGGCGTACTGGAGATTCGACGATCGGGGAGATCGGGTAGTTGATAATTCCAGCCAAGTGGGAGATTTCTCAGTCGATGGGACGCCGCTCAGTTCCTTGATGGGATTCGGGCTAAGTTGGCTGGAGTGATTTTCTGTGCTTTAGCTAAGTTGGGGGTTTGCAACGTGAGTCGCTCGTGGGGGATTGAAGTCGTGAAGCTTTTACGCCGGATGCGACCGCGAGGTCATCGCAGTTGGATGAGTCCGTTATTGGTATTGGCGATGCTGGGATCTCTCGCACTTGCATCGCCGAGAGCGGTCACGATTCGACCATTGCATCACGCCACGGTGACGTCGTACGTTGCGACCGCGAACAACCCAACTTTTAACGTTGCTCCCGTGGCACCCTGGGGAACCGCGTGTCCGTTTTCGGGGCTGAATAACTCGGCTGCCTGCATCAACGTCATTGTCTACGACATTACCGCGGCCAGGGCTTCCGAAGGCGTCGGACCGTTGGTTCTCCCAGTTAACTTCTCCCTGCTGTCAACTACTAACCAGCTCTTCACGATTCTCAATTTGGAACGCACCGCGAGGGGGCTTTCTCCGCTCAACGGCACGCTCATTTCGCTCAATACCACCGCACTGTCGGGGGCCAATGCGGGAACTGACCCAACCGTAACTGGCTACGGCGAATTCTCCTCGATTTGGGCTGGCAACGAAGTTAATGTGCTTGCAGCGGATTACGACTGGATGTACAACGATGGCTGGAACGCCAATTCGTCCACCCCGATGAACCTAAATTGCACTTCAGCTGGTGCTTCGGGTTGCTGGTCCCATCGAGACGCCATCTTGGCCGACTACTCGACAAGTGGATACCCCAATATGGATGCAGGAGTGGGAATCGCACTCGGCGCAGCAGGTTACCTTACCTCCTTTGCGGTAGTGCTGGTCGGAGATAGCGTGGCACCCGCAACGAGTTACGCGTTTCTCTGGTCGAACGAGGCGCCAAACATTCTCAGCTCATCTGGCGACGCAGCTTTCTACGGGTCGATGTGGGATACGCCCCTCAACAAGCCCGTGGTGGGGATGGCGGTTACTCATGACGGTGGTGGCTATTGGCTGGTGGCCTCAGACGGCGGCGTCTTTAGCTTCGGCGACGCCACCTTCTACGGCTCTACCGGCGCGATGAACCTCAACAAGCCCGTGGTGGGGATGGCTGTCACGCCAGATGGCAAAG
>JAKASN010000217.1 GCA_021819025.1 Actinomycetes bacterium
TCATCTCTACTGCGGCATATGCCACCGAGACATCCATCGGGGGGTGGAGCTTTTTCACTTTGACGCGAACCTCTCGGGGGGAAAATGCTTCCATCACCTCCGAGGCGATGACAAAACAGAGTCTCTCGAGCAAGTCAAAGCTCTGACGCGAAACGATCTTCACCACCAGTGCCGCGAGGGCGGAATAGTCGAGGGTCTCGGAAATGGAGTCGCTTTTGACGGCGCCACTGGCGTCGAGCTCGGCCCAAACCGACACTGCGAAAGCTTGCTCGTGGAGCTTTTCGGTCTCGAGAACGCCGTGGCGACCCATCACTAAGATGTCTTTCAACTCCACCACGGCATAGCTCACGGTGTGGTTGTCCCCCAGGGGAGTACCCCAAGTCTGCGATGTGATGCCATCTCAATATCCTCCCAGACTGAGAAGCTGCGCCACCGCGGCTACGTCATGCACTCGCATTGCGGTTACCCCTTTTGCGTAGCACCATGCCGCAGTGGCCAAGGAGCCTTCGAGGCGGTCCTTGGGTGAAGGCATCTCGCCTTCGAAACGTGCGACGATGCGCCCCAAAAATCCCTTTCGCGACGTTCCAACCAGCACCGGATAGCCGAGGTCAACGACGCGGTCGATATTGGCAAGCAGCTCAAGATTGTGCTCCATGGTCTTGCCAAAGCCAATGCCGGGATCGAGCCAAACCTCTTCGATGCCGAGCTCTCGAGCCCAGCGTGCTCGAGCTTCGAGGAAGCTGCAAACTTCTCCAACCACGTCAACGTAGCTGGGGCTGTTCTGCATATTGCGGGGATTCCCTTGCATGTGCATGGCGAGCCACGCCGCGCCTTCTTTGGCCGCCACCTCAGCCAAAGATGCAGAGATGTCATTGACAATCGAAGCACCCGCCGCAATAGCGCGGCGTGCCACCGACTCCTTGGCGGTATCCACCGAGACTCGCGCGACTTTGGAAAGCTCGGTGATTACCGGCAGCACGCGTCGCGCCTCCTCCTCTTCATCGATCTCCACCGCTCCGGGACGAGTCGACTCCCCACCCACGTCGATAATGTCGCATCCGTCTTGGATCATCTCATATCCCCTGGCGATAGCCAAGCGGGGATCGAAATACTCTCCCCCGTCGGAAAAAGAGTCCGGAGTAACATTGACGACGCCCATGATCAGTTTCATGGCGTCGCTCCCCTGACGTTGCTATCGACATCCCCCATCAACATCAGCATCGCCTGGCTTCTCAGCTCGCGGTCGGACTCCAAGATCCCATTCGCCGCGGTAGTGACCAACTTGGATCCCAAGTCGGTGCGATCTTTCATGGTAATGCAGAGGTGCTCCGCGTAGGCGACCACCAGCACCCCACTCGCATCGATACCTTTGGCCACCGCCTCGGCGACTTGAGCGGTGAGGCGCTCCTGAATTTGGAGGCGCCGCGACACCGAAAGCACTACCTTGGCCAAATTCGACGCTCCGGCGATGCGCCCTTGGGGCCCGGGAAGATACGCGATATGCGCCTTGCCAAAAAAGGGGAGAAGGTGGTGTTCGCACATGGAAAAAAAGGGGATATCCCGCAGAGCGACCAGCTCGGTGTAGCCCTGGGAGAACCCCCCACGCAGATAAGCGCTCGGCTCGTCGTGAATCCCCGAGAGCAGCTCCGACCAGAGCACAGCGACGCGCTCTGAGGTCATGTCGCGCTCGGTGACATCGATGCCCAGCTCCAGTGCGTCGAGAAGATCTCCAACCGCGACTTTTACCCGCTCGTTGTTCATTTCCACCCAGCCATCATCATCATCAAGGGATCCTGCCTCTTGGGTCGAGAGACCCGCTGCAAATCACAAAACTGATACACCAACCTGGGAATCAGTCTTCAAACTCTTCCCGATAGAGCGCCACGTAAGGAAGGTTGCGATATCGTTCGCCAACATCGAGTCCGTAACCCACGACAAAGTCCGGAGGGATCCGAAAGCCGATATATCCCAGCTCGTAATCCGACGGCGTCACGCCTTCTTTTACCAACAGAGCGCAGACGGTCATGCTCGCAGGATTGCGGAATTTCAAGTTTCTGATCAAATACGAGAGCGTAAGGCCAGAGTCGATAATGTCCTCGACGATAATCACGTCGCGCCCAGCGAGGTCGGTGTCTAAGTCTTTGAGGATCCGCACCACGCCAGAAGTCTGAGTCGCCGCACCGTAGGAAGAGACCGCCATAAAGTCGAACTCCACTGGGACTTCAATTTGGCGGGCAAGGTCCGACATGAACAAGAATGCACCCTTGAGCACGCCAATCAAGAGAAGATTCTTCCCGAGGTAGTCAGCCGAGATCTGCGCGCCGAGCTCTGCCACCCGCTCTCTCAGCGCTTGGGCGGATATTACCTCGCCGACCAAATGGGGGTCGCTACGGCTCCATACTTCCGGACCTAGAGACATTGGGTTCCAATCACGACAGACAACATAGAGATCTTAGGCAAGCGAGACCCTCGGGTCGGTACGTGAGCGGAAAGCTCCCACAATCAGCCAAGACCACCCAAGGCCGCCCGTGCCAGCGTATATGAGATGCGGCCCTTCTTACAAGTCACATCCACTCCCCCGGAAAGTTGTGTCCTGAAGTTCGACCTCCCCAACACGAGTGTTTCGAGGGACTCCAGAGCCTCAAACGAGGGTGGGTAGCCCACGAGCTCCGCCACCGCTTGGCGAAGGCGACGACGACGCAGAACCCGAGGCGCGCCAGCCAGCTCAGCACAACTGTGCGCATCGAGTGAGGCAGCAAGGTCATCCAGCTCAGCTTCCTCTTCCCCAAAAAGCGCCGAAGTGCGATAGAGGATCGGCACGACCTCTCGCGCCGCGATGTCGGCCATCAACGGAAGCACCTCATGGCGGATGCGATTTCTCACAAACTCCGCGGAGTCATTCGAGAAGTCTCGAATCGGCGTGAGTTCGAGCGCGGCGCATATCGCTTCGGTCTCGCTCTTGCGTAGTGCGAGAATCGGTTTAGACGCGCCGGGACGCATCCCCGCCAATCCTTTAGCCCCTGCGCCCCGCAAGAGATTAATCAACAGTGTCTCAGCCTGGTCGTCCATGGTATGTCCGGTGGCAATCCCCATGGGAAGCCTCGACTTTCGCAGCTGACGAGCGCGGGCCTCAAGGTTTGCTCCGGGCTCGACTCTTTGAGAGACGAGGTGAAAACGCGCCCCGGCAAGTTCGGCAAACTCGGCCACTGCTTGGGCCTCGAGCGACGAGGAAGGGCGAATTTGGTGATCGACGTGCCAGATCTCGATGGTATGACCGGCCGCCTTGGCCAGTATCGCCATGGCGATAGAGTCAGGTCCCCCTGAAACCGCCAAGGCGATAGGATCCCGAGCGGGTGCCCCGAAAGTGCAACGGCCCAGCAGCTCCTCGACGGGAGCGACGCCCACAGATATCGCGAGGCGGATTGCATTGACGCGAAAAGATAATGCGGAAGGGACGATAGTTGCCACGTCGTCCAGGTTAGGCACAACTCGATCTCAGAGCTAAGGCCCGCAAGAAATTCGCGCGCCAACCCTAGTAGAAGTGACGAACGTAGAGCACCTCGGGCAAGGAGACGCCCAAGAGCTGTGCCACATCGGCGCGGCCCTCGGGGGCGAAGCCGTGGCGCTCATAAAAGCGCCGCGCCCTGGCATTGTCGCGTAAAACCCAAAGTGTCATTCCCACGGCATCCTCGGGCAAAGCTGAGATCGCCGCGCCCAGCAGAGAAGCGCCAATACCTCTCCCAATGAACTCCGGGCTGAGATAGATCGAACTGAGCTCAAAATATCTTCTCGTGTCGTATTCGGCGACATTAGAAGTCCGCACGCTCGCGTGGCCAATGACTACTTGGTCAACCAAAGCCACCACCACGTAAGAGCCAGAAGCATCAAATGCGCCGATTATCGCCCGCCATCGCGAGGCGCGTTCGCCTAGGTCGATTTTATCAAGTAACTCCGCCGGCAAATGGCCAGCGTAGGCGTATTTCCATGAGGACACGTGCGAGGCGGCAATACCCTCGGCATCGTCGATGCCCCCCATGCGGATGGTAACGGCATCACTTGACACGGTCCGCCCCGAACCTTAGGCCGGCGCCATGACCCGCGCGAGCCAAGCTTGGGGATTGGAGATCTCCGCCAAGTCTGGCATGTTTTCCGGCGCTCCAAAAAGTTTCGTGACCGCGCTGTCGCCGGCTTGGGCCTCGATCGTCTCGAGGAAGGACTTGCCAGCTTCATATTGGCGAAGTTTGGCGTCAAAACCATAGAGCTGGGAGATCAGCTTGGCAATGAGATTCGGTGACTCGCGACGCTCGTGGAGAACCTCTTCGAAGCGATCCGCCTCGGCGATGGTCCCCACTGCGGCCCGCGACATGATTAGGTCGCCGTGACCTTCGAGAACGCTCATCAGTCCGCCGAGCTTTGAGAGGATGGCGCGCTGTTCGTCGGAGACAAAAAGCCCGGCCAGACCGGCCTCGCGGAGAGGATTGCGACCACCCTTCAACTCCTCGACGAGGCGGGTAATGGACTCAAAGAGGTCTGCCGGGCCGATATTCATCTCCTCGATCAAGCTCGAAACCAGGCCACGATAGTGGCCCAGCATCCATGGCACCGCCTCGAACTGTAACTTATGGGTAAGCTCGTGGAGCAGAACCCAGCGTTCGAACTGCGACTTGGGGAAGCCGAACTTGTCCTCTAGGGAGAGGATGTTCGAACCCACCATGTAAATCGGGGTAACTCCCAGCGAGTCAGTATCGGTGTTAGCAAAAAGTGCTGCGTCGTATTGCCCAAGCACGCGCTTAGACATCCATCCAAAGAG
>JAKASN010000218.1 GCA_021819025.1 Actinomycetes bacterium
CGACCCGTCGGTATCGGTGGCCTTCGCGGGATCGCAGCTGACCCTGCGAATGGGGGATCTCGTCGCTATCCGCAAGAGCACCAAGATCGACGCCAAGACCCGGCTCACCAACGGCCAGCGGGGGCGAATCGTGGACATCACCGACAGGTCGGTCACCCTCTTCATCCAGGAGGAGTCCTCGGCGCGCCATGTCACCATTCCCCGCGCGCTGCTCAAGAGCAAGGGCGGCGTCATCTCTTACGGCTGGGCGAGCACGGTATTTAGGACGCAATCGATGGAACTCGGCCTCGGCGAAGGACAAGTCCGCATCACCGATGAACACACCGCGTTCTCTCCCGACACTCCGGTGCTCATAGCGCGCTCCACCCATCGCTCCAAGACTTTTGGAGGAGTCGTTCTCGAGGACGAGGGCGAGACCGTAGCGGTACGGCTCGCAAATGGCAAGATCCGCCACATCGCGCGGTCGAGGGTCTCGGTATCAGATGAGACCCAGTCCCGGATCGAGAACCTTGCAGTCGCGGCCACCGAGGGCAATGCCCTGGTGATCGGGACCGAGGGGATGAACCTCGATGCGCTACTGGTAGCAGCTTCGCGGGCGCGCCAGCGCACTGATTTCGTCTTCCGCTCCGCACTGGCGACCGAGAACGACCTCGGAGCCGAGAAGCTCGCCGAGGCATCCGATGCCGAAGTGGTGCATTCCACGATGGTGCTCTATCTGGCGCGCCAGAGCCGGGCCGAGGAGCCCGATTCCGCCTATCTGCGCCTCGCCCGAGAACGCGAAGCCATCACTCTCGCAGTCGAGCACCCGCTCCCGCTGCTGGGAGCGCTGCGGAGCTGGCTCGGGGACAACCTCACTTCCGGCACATTGGATCTCGCCATCGACGAGCAAGTGCCTCGGGAGGCGCGGGACCGGGCGGAGGCGCGGATGGCGAACTTGGAGGCACGCCTGGCTGGGACGCTCGATCCCCAGGCCCAGGCGCATCTTGCCGCAGAGATCGAGCGGTGCGACGCGGAGATCCAATACGCCCAAGGCGAGCTGGCGAGGATGAAGACCTTCGCCGATTTCGTCGGTCACGCCAATGCGGCTCTCGGGGATGAGACTGGCAAAGTCGTGGTGGATGAGCGATACATCAAAGATCGCATCTCTCTTGTCGAGGACGCGATAGCGATGGCCGAGAACACCGCCGTGTGGGCGGAAGTGCCCGATAGTGCGGCGATCACAGTTCCGCTTCCGGAGAACACCGCTCGCGAAGTGGTGGATGTCAGCTCCGAAAGAGAAGTAGATCTCGACACCAAAGCCAAGCTCTTCAGCTCGGTGAGCTACCGGGTGGCATCGGCCTGGATGCTCCTCGCCGACGGGCTCTATGACAGGGCAATGGCAGAAGGGCTCTCGGTGGACGAAGTGCTCGGGACCGTCGAAGTGGCCGATATCGACCGGCTCCGCCTCCGCGAGGCAATGGCGGCAGTCGCAGTGGGCCGCATGCATCCCACCCCGGTCAGTCACCCAGTCACGCTTCGCACCATCGCCAGCGAGGATCTCGCCCTCGATGCCGATGCGGAACTGGTCGCGATGATCGAGGAGATCACCGAGTCGGTTTCGGATCGCAGGGCGCGCCGGGCCGAACGCGACTCGAGAGAGCAGAGCGCGGCGGGCTATGGCGAGGACGAGGAAGATGACGGCGAGTTCATCGCACCCGAGGACCATATCCCCGATAACGATAGCGGCGCCTCGTGGCCTGCGGGCGAAGGGGAAGCGGAACCCGAGCCGGAATACCGCGGCGAAGATGATGGAAACTTTGACGATGGCGAGCTCGGTGAGGCGGAGGCGAACGCGGAGCCCGATCCGGTCTCGCCCTTCGCACCGTTCTTTCCCGATATGGAGGTCGAGGGAACCGTCGAGATGGACAAGAAGCGTCGTCCCGGACTCATCTTGGGCAACTGGGACGATGCGCCTAGCGCCGAACCCGCTGGGCTCCTCGATGACACGTCTGCCGCAGCAGGCGACACAGAGAGTGCCATAGCGCCCGGGCCAGCCAGCGGGGACGGGGTGGAGATCGCCTCAGACTGCGAGAGCGCCGAGGCGGGATCGCCCAAGGTTGCGGCGAGGGAGCCGCTGGGTGCCAGGATCAAGAACTTCCCTGGGCGGCGGAAATACCAGTGCGGCTTCTACTACAAGAACGACGCGGGGGTCTGGAGCGTGGACGAGGATAAGCGCCAGGAGATGTACGGCGCAGTCTTGGACCATATTGGACCCCTGGGACATCTCAGCGAGAGGCGCTGGAAAGAGCTCTTCGACATCACCGTGGCGAAGCAGCTCGGACCGACGGATTGGTATACGCCGAGCGAGGAGCTGCTGGCAAGGGTCGAAGCGCGGAGGGCCGAGGACTTCCAGCGGGCGAGGGGCACGTATCGCCCCAGCGGCGGGAAGAGTTCAGGTAGCGGGAAGGGTTCCGGCGACGGAAGCTCTCAAGGGCACTCGGGCGGCTACGGATATGGGAAACGCGACTGAATTGCAGCGCGGCAACCGATGGGGTGGTTCCCGGGATCGGTATGACAGAATTACGGAATACTGCCTGGTCATCGATAATTCTGAACTTTTTTCCCGATATGCGATCTGGTCCGGAAATCCGGCGTAACTGCATGTTCGTGGCGGCGCTGCGCCGGGGTTCGCGGCGCGCGCATACTTATCGGACATGAATTCACGACGGCGGGAGGCGAGATGAGACCAATGAAACCGAGACCCGTGATCTCGTTGCGCCCCCGCTCGCTTATCTTCGACCGGGGCCAATCCACCAGCGAAACCCACATAACGTACGCCCCGGCCGAAGTCTCTACCACGACACGAAAGGGAGTCAGCATGGGCGATGCCAACACACAACCGAGGGGCATTCATAACATGAGACCAGCAACCAAGATGATCGCCGCAGCAGTCATCTCGGCGTTTGGGCTGGCCGCATGTGGTGCAAGCGGCACCAAGGTATCGAGCGCAACCACGGTCGCGGCCAACGGCACTCTCGCGGCGAAGAACTCCCCTGTCGGGTTCAATGCCGCGCATACCACATTCAACCTTCCCTTCAAGCTCGGATTGCTCCCCTCTGACGAACTGGCGTTCGCCAAGGCCGATCCCGCCTATGCGGCTGGCTTGGCGAACGTCCATAACTGGGTACAGTCGACCGAGAAACTCATCAGCACCAGCGGGTCCGCGACAAAGCCAACTGCGCAGTCTCCCACTTGGTATTACGTGGGAGCAACCACGGGGTCGGCATCTGCGGCGACGGTCGAAGTCAAAAACACCGAGATGGGCTGGAACGCCATCGTCATCTCCATTTACGGCCCGAAGTCGATCAAGATACTTCGCTCGACCGCGGCACCGATCAATGCCAGCACGCTCAATGTCCTAATCTCAGCCTCTGCGCACTTCTCAAAAGGCGCGGTGCCAAGCGGTGGGTATCAGTTTGTGGCACCGGGCAATCTGGAGATCCAGGCAGCGCCGGTGGGAACCTTTGGCGTCAGCGGTATCGCGCTATCGGGCTTCTGCGTTCCTATGCCCTATGCATACCTCGCTAACGGCAAGGTGGCAACTCCGAATGGAATGCCGGTGATGACAGCGGGACCCTCGACGGTATTTGCACTATCCGTTCCTTCAGCGGGGCCAGCGGCTCAGCCAGAAGGCGCGAGCGCGACTCTCTACGACCAAGGCGTCGTATCGTGCTCGGCTTTCAAGTAGCGGCGCACGCGGCATATGTATCGGCGGGGCCATGGTTCCTGACGTGAGGATCTGAGAAGACAGGGAAAGAACATGGGGAATGACCAAGACGACCCGATCAAGCGGACGACCGGACGGCTTTGGCGCAGGATCGGGGCGCTGTGCGCGGCATCGGCCATGCTTGGCGCGACCTTTGCCGCGACCGCGCCCGCTTCCGCTGCAACGCTGACTTTGAATGGCGTGCCCACGCCGGCGATCACGGGCATCGCGATGTACCCGGGGAATGTCTGGTGGATCAATGCTCCGATCGAATACAGCGTCACGGTCGCGCCGCCGACTTCGCCGACGGTCCCCAATCAGACGCTCAGTACCGCGACAACCTACAAGACGGTAAACACAACGCCGATTTACGGGCCGCCTCCTATCACGAGCTGGAATACCAAGCAAGTGATCGGCGGATACAACACCCAGACCGCCTACCGCACGGTGACCGGATCGAGATGGGGGCAAACCGGGAGCTATTGGGGAATTACCAGTTGGTACCAGGAGACCCTGCCGCAGGTCGATATCGCGCCGGCGGGATCGATTTTCGTTCGCTCCTGGGCCGTCGAGATGCACGGGTACAACAATAACCAGGTGTACATCGTGTGGAACGTACCGAACTACGGCTGGATCGCCAACTACGGCTGGATTTCGTATTCATACCAGCAGGCCTATACCGTACAGGTGCCGTGGTACGAGACGGTAAACACTACGCCGATCTACGGCCCGAGGCCGATAACGGGATGGAATACGGAGAGCGTGCCGGTGGTCACCACGGTCACGGCTCAGAACATCCAGATTCTCAGCGAGACCTACCAAGGGGCGAATGCGAGCGTCCAGAACACCACGACTGGACAGGTGATTCAGCAGGGGACATGCCCGGCGAGCGCCAACCCCGTGATAGACCCGATGGGCGCGCCGGTGGCGACTCAGGTGCAGACGGGATGGAATACCGCCCAGGGGGCCCCTATCTGGGGCGAGGCGCTCAGTTCAGTGCAGGTCCTCGGAGGGTACCACGCGGTCACCGAAGAGCACTGGGTCCAAGTGC
>JAKASN010000219.1 GCA_021819025.1 Actinomycetes bacterium
TTCCGATCTGAGAATTTCCAGGAACGGGGTCTGCAGACCCTATTTTTGGCATGGGGCATGGCCACTTGGGAAAACCCGAAAAGCACAGCCACCCCGGCGGCGCCTGTCATGTTGCGACAAGTCGCGTTGACGCCGCGGGGCGGTGCCGGAGAAGACTTCGACTTGGTGCTCCCCGGGGAATGGGAGATCAACCCGACAATGCTATACATGCTCAAGACTGACTACGAGGTCGATCTCGCCGCTGACGACTTATTGGCTCTCTTTGACGAGGATGCGGATCCCCCTGACGCCATGCCCGTGTTCGAGCGACTTACCAAGGCTGGCGCGAACGTCGGCGGATTCACGGTCATCCCGCGGGTCGTCATCGGCAATTTCTCATATGCGAAGCTACCCATGGTCTTGGATCTCGAGAACTCCGCCGAGACATTGGCCGCTTCGGATCTGATTTGTGCGCTCGCTGGCGACCAACCTTCCCGAGACGCGGTACGGGCTCGCCATCCGCAAGTGACACTGTCTGAGCCTGATCGGATACCGCCCCGAGACGAGTTCCTGGTTCTTGACGCGGATGCCAGCCAGTCCTATGCCATAAACGCCGCCGTCGGTAGCGCCGATTTGGTGATTGACGGCCCTCCGGGAACGGGCAAGTCGCAAACTATCGCCAATCTGATCGCCACGCTCGCCGCTCGAGGGCAGCGAATCTTGTTCGTCGCCGAAAAGCGTGCCGCTATCGACGCTGTGCTGGATCGTCTCAATCGCGTCGGTCTTGGGGAGTTGGTGCTGGATCTCCACGAGGGTGCCGGGTCAAAACGCAAATTGGCCGCAGATCTCTCCCGATCTCTCGCATCGGCGGCCACCCTAGCGCGCCCTGACATGGCCGATGCGCAGGAGAACCTGGTAAAGCGCCGTGGCGTGCTCGTGGGAACTACCGACGCGCTCCATAGGATCCGGGACCCTTGGGGCTTGAGTGTCTACGATGCTCAATCGAGACTGTTAGCCATCCCATCTTCGGCGAACTCCAAGGAGCGCCTGCGCGGCGAGACTCTTGGTCGCCTCGACAGCGATCGGTGCCGGATTGCCCAACAAGATCTTGAGGCGTTCGTCGGACTGGGCGGATTAGCCATCTCGCGCCAAAGTAATCCCTGGGGCGGCGCTTTCATGGATACCACAATTCCCACCTCAGAATCCGCCAAAACAGCTCTCGACGTTGTCACTACGCTTGCAACCCACACTTTGGCGAGCGCATCCGCTCGCTTCGCCCAAGCGCTTAGCGAATGTGGACTTAGTTCGCCTTCTGCCATGGGTGCCTGGGCAGAGATCCTCCAGCTGTTCAAAGGTGTGTCTGCAACGCTGGAGGTATTCGAGCGAGCTATATTTGATCTGCCCCTTGCAGAGATCAACACCGCACTCGCCCCAGGTAGAAAGGGCGCCATTGGTCACCTCAGTGCCATGATCGGCAACGGCGCCTACCGAAAAGCGCGCAAGGCCGCCCTTGGCTTGTGGACGGGCGCTAAGCCCTCGGCAAAGGAGTTTCTCGCAGCCATGGACCGCGCTGGCGAGGTGGCCTCAAAATGGCGTCGCATCGCGACAGACGGAGGTGCCCCGAGACTGCCGTCTGATCTAATCGGCACTGCTGGCACCTACGGGCAACTAGTACTTGAACTTCAAGACCTTGCCAAGTGGTCGGCGCATCCCGACATTCTCGGTCGCTCACTCGCCGATGCTAGCAGTCTGGTCCAGGCACTTTCCCAGGACACCCAGACGCTCTCCAGGCTCCCCGAACTCAGCCGATTGAATTCCCGACTCCATGCCGTCGGTCTGGCAAGCCTCGTCACGGAGATGCGCTCTCGGAACTTCACCGTCGACCAGGCCCTGGCATGTCTAGAGCACGTCTGGCTGATGTCGATTCTTGAGGCCGTGTCAATGGCAGATCCGCTTGTCGGGGCATTCGACGGGACGGCGCATTCGCGCACCATAGCGGAGTATCAACGCGCAGACCTCTACCACATCGAAAAAGCGGCGCTGCGCGTCCGCCGGGCCGTCGGTGAACACATGACCCAGGTGCGTGACAAATGGCCAAAGGAGTCTGACGTCATTGAGCACCAGGCGCGTTTGAAACGCGGTCATCTCCCGGTCCGCCAGTTGTTCCAGGCTGCACCGCATGTCCTTGGCGCCCTCAAGCCGTGCTGGGCAATGAGCCCGCTAGTCGTCGCCCAGTTGCTGCCAGCCCAGCGCCTCTTCGACGTTGTGATCTTCGATGAAGCTTCCCAGGTCACCCCGGCAGATGCTGTCGGGGCTCTCATGCGCGCCGAGCGGGCTGTCGTCGCCGGCGATGCCCATCAATTGCCGCCTACCAGCTTCTTCGCGACGTCGTCAGGAGGCGGGGAGGACGACGAAGCACTTGAGGACGAAATCTATAGCTCAGCGGGTACTAAAAACATGGAGTCGATTCTGGACGCCATGAGCGCCCTATTGCCTGCCCCGATTGGCACCCGAACCCTTGGCTGGCACTACCGGTCGAAGGATGAGCGGCTCATCGCGTTCTCCAACGCGCAGGCGGAGCTCTACGACTGGGCCATGACGACATTTCCAGGCGTGGGCGGTGACACCTGTCTTACCCATGAACTGGTCCCGTTCCGCCCTCGCCAGCCTGCCCAACAGGAATCTTCAGCCGATGAAGTTGCACGGGTCGTCGAGATCGTCGCCGAGCATGCAGCTAGGCGCCCTGGCGAGTCCCTAGGAGTGATCGCAATGGGCATAAAGCACGCCAACCGCATCGACGAAGCACTCCGCCGTGCCCGGATCGAAGATCCAGCGCTAGACGAATTCTTGGCGGGCCGGGCGTCCGCACAGGCGCAGAAGGAGCTGTTTTTCGTAAAGAACCTGGAGCGGGTCCAGGGCGACGAACGCGATGCGATCATCATGACCGTCGGATACACCAAGACAGCCGACGGACGGATGCTCTATCGGTTCGGACCGATAAATAATGACGGCGGGCAGCGCCGCCTCAACGTCGCGATCACCAGGGCGCGAGCCCGCATGACGGTGGTGTCCAGCTTTTCTTCGGCCGACATGGACCCGGCGAAGTTGAACTCCGAGGGCCCAAAGATGCTTGGCCGGTATCTCGCCTATGCCGAGTCGGGCGGGGCTGACTTGGGCCGGGTATCGAGAGATAAGCCCGACCTCAACCCCTTTGAGCGCGACATCAGGGAAAAACTCACAAAGGCCGGAATCCCCCTCATTGCCCAATACGGATGTTCCGGATACTGGATCGACTTCGCTGCGCAACACCCAGTACGGCCCGGCCAGATGGTAATGGCTATCGAATGTGATGGGGCCACCTACCACTCTTCGGCTACGGCTAGGGACCGAGATCGCCTACGCCAAGAGCATTTGGAAAGGCTCGGGTGGAGATTCCATCGCATTTGGAGCCAGGACTGGTTCCACCACCACGAGGTTGAAATCGTCCGAGCCGTTGGGGCGTACCAGGCGGCCGTAGCTGATCTCGATGCGGGAGGGAGCGGATACAAAGTACCTGGGGGTGCCACCTCGAAAGGCGCACATTGGACAACTGCAACCGAATCGACGGCTTCGATGCAGGGCCCCACGACGCCGATATCGCGCGCCGGGGCCTGCCCAGTGGTAGTTGGACGGACCAATATCGACGCTTACAGTCAACGCGAGCTAGTGGCCATCGTTCGCTGGATCGAGTCCGATACCCTGTTGCGCACCGAAGAGGAACTATTGGCTGAAACCATAGGCGTGCTCGGCTTCTCGCGCAAAGGCGTCAAGATCACCAATGCAATCCGCGGCGCGATCGCAGTAGCCAGAAAATCGCCCTCCAAACCTACCGGGCGCAATGCGCAAAATCAAGGGCCGCGACCCACTGCGGTTGGGGAGCGCCTCCCGCTACAAGTGCGAGTTGTCTGCCCAACCTGCAAGAAACAAAGTCTCGTCACTGCCCCAAACGCAATCGATCTCTTCAGCTTTACCTGCGGTTGTGGAAGAAAGTTCAAGGTGAGGCCGAAGTAACGGCCAGAAGGCATAACTCTTTGACGCCATTCCGACGCGACATGCCTACGGCGTCCCCCGCGCAATGCTTCTAACGATACCCTTAAAGGTCCCCCACTCCCTGACTCCTTATAACGAATTGAAACGCATTTAGATGACGCTGGCAGGTGTCGGGCGGCTGAACACCGAGTCGCAGAGCTACAAAGGTCGGCGGCTACGTAAGCATTCCGGGCTCCCATGTTCTCATCTCAGGCGGGGGAAACAGAATGGTTGGTTGTGAAATGCCTGCATACATATTCCCTGAAACGACAAGGGGCCACAGCGATGTATGACAACGACGATGACCGGAACAGGTACGAGCAGGAGAGCGGACGGGAGCGAGCCAAGAGCTGGTGCCCGAGCTGCGGGCGGGACACCTACCAGGAGAGCTGGGCGGGGGTGTCGGGGTGCTGGTCGTGCAATCCTGACGGATGGGCGGGGAGATGAGTGCCGAGATCGGGACATCAATTCTCGTCGAAGCCGAGGAGCTCATCAATGGTCGGCGAAGGCAGGACTACGGCGACGCGAAAGAGAACTTCGATCTCGTCGACCGTCTCTGGTCCGAAGTTCTCGGCAGCAAGGTGAAAGCACACCAAGTGGCGCTGTGCATGATCCAACTCAAGATCTCGCGCGTGATGCGGACGCCGGGCCGCCGGGATTCTTGGGTAGACATCGCCAGATACGCTGGGCTGGCCGACAAGATCCTGGAGGAGTGGCAGCAGTGAGCATT
>JAKASN010000220.1 GCA_021819025.1 Actinomycetes bacterium
CTCGCCGAAAGCGCGAGCACTTCCAGCTTCTTCGCTCGTTGGCCACTCATCCGATGTTATGTTCAAGACCAGCATTTCGGACAGTATCTCAAGATCAAATCCCGGATCTTTTTCTTTAGCTCCGCGAAATAGTTCTCCCCACCCGAAACGCGTATCCAGCGCTTCTAAATCCATTACATCGCGCGGAGCTACTCGTCCAAAAGCAGCTAACACTTTGTTGACCGCCAGTTCTTTGTCGGATAGGCGTGGTCCGATACTGCCCATGACTGGCTGCCACTGAAAGGCGTCGAAGCCAAAATCAAGTTCGAATGTGTTCCGTCGTCCAGCATTAACTAATAGTTTTACAAAGTGCGGGCTCGAACGCACTACGGTCACATCCATCCCCACATCTACCAGGGCGTTTGTAACCTGTTCGCCAATCTTGATCAACTCGGCTTTGAGATTGTTGGTGAAGAAATCCAGATCGCCGGTAGGTCTATCTATAAGTTCCGCTTCATTCATTGCAGCACCGCCCGCCAACACGCTCCCATGCTCTTGAACCAACTCAAGTACAATTCGGGCGACTTTGCGCTGCGCTCTGGTCAACATTTAGGCGGTCTCCTTAAGCCTGTCCACCAGGCGCAAAAAACCAGCCTTTGCGTAAGGAGCGATAGATATGTCCTCGTAGCATTCAAGAAGTGCGTCTGGGTCAATCCAAAAACAGATATCCCTGGCAGCACCGTGTTCTATAATTTGCTTGTAGGCGAACTTCCGTTGCTGTGCGTTTGATAGATCACATGTGCGTCGATCTTTGTGGGACCATTCAAGATGTACTGGCAAGGTCACCACCGCGTCGCTCCGAACTACCGGCTCCCACCTTTTGGTTGGGAACTCTACGGGTGGGCGTCTGAGCCCGCCATCAATGACTTCACAGTCCACGTCGATGTTTTTCTCCATATCTTCCAGGCATTTGATCACATAAGGATCTTTTGGCGAACGAGTCGCTTTTTCCCATGCTGCAACCGCAGGCTGGGTAACCCCCAGGATCTCGGCCAAGTTTTCTTGGGTAAGACCATAGATTTTGCGAAGGTTGCGAACGGGAATCATATACGTTATAATAACATTTATCCTACGATTTCCATCCTGCCGCATGTCGGTTAACTCCCGTCCCTTCCTAAATCCCTCAATCGCTCTGTTGATATCCTCCCCCGCCTTAGGGAAGGGGCTTCCGCTCGCACTTCGTTCAGTATGACTCGCCCGGATTCCCCAGCTCATACGCACTCCTGCTTTAGCTTCCACCCAGTATGTATGCACCGAAAACCGATCTCAATGAAAAGACCCCGAATAACCATGGAAGTGGATGGGGCGAGTTACTGAGGTTCAAGGCTTGCGCTATAGTCCCGATGTCCACGATCGGCAACGCTTCCAAACTCGCCGCCGCGGCCTCAGACTCTCAGTCGCGGCGCTGGACTTGGCACGGGGGACGGGTTTTCCGCCAACTCCCCCACCGAGGCCACGATTGGATAGTCCTCGTTGGCCGTGTCGCTCTCGGCGCTCACACCGCACTCTTCATCGGGCTCGATGACGTAGGGATCGTCCTCGGAGAGAAGCTCTTTGACGAGATCCTCCTCTTCCTGGGCTGTGGCGGCCAAGATGTTCTCGATGGAAATCTGCTCGCGGCGGAGATCCTGTAGCGTTGTCGCTTCGGGGAATGCCGGATTGGCCAGGATGGAGTCGTAGTAGGCGATCCGGTCGTGCTGCTTGTCGATCTCGCGCGAGGTGCTCTCTGCGCGCGGACCCATGCCGGCTGCCTCGTGGAAGATGCGGCGAACGATCCTCGCTGTCCCGTCGCGGACGGAGCGGTACTCGATCTTGATCTGGGATCCTGCCGGGTTCACTCCCGTTTCGGCATCGGGGGTGGTAAGATAGGTAGCCCAGTGCGCTTCGGAGACCGAGGTGCCGAACTGGTACTGCATTCCTACCAGCAGGCCGTCTATCTCGAGGCGGATCGGGGTCGTGGAGTACTGATTCTCGACCGCGAGAACCTGGGCGATCTCTTTGTTGATCTCGGGGATGGTGCCGGTACAAGAGGCGATCTCCTTGGATTCGTCATGGGTCCAGCCCTTGGAGATTGATGCGGCATAGACCTGCTTGGCGGCCTTGGCATCGCTGGCGTCTGCGGCGTCAGAGGCTTCAGAGACCTCCCCATGGTAGGAGACGTGCTCAGCCCACTGCGCGGCGATTGCGAGCTGGGCAATTCGGCGATCCGACAGGCGTGCGATCTCGGCTTCGGCCTGGGTCCGGCCATTCTTGCCTCGGGCGAGATTGGCCTGGAAGGTTCTCTGGCGGCGTTCCAGCTTGATAATCTCGGCATCGAGCTCGGCTTTGCGGATGTGGAGCGGGTTGCCGGTGGCGAGAGCCTTTACCTGGGCGTAGGAGATGGCGTCGGTGCTCTCGTCCTCGATCTCGCGCAGCGCGAGGTTGCCGCTGGCGAGCACCTGGTCGATGAAGGTCTTCTTGCGGGCGAGGGTCTGCCAGGAAAAGACGTCGAAGGATCCTTCGTTGGCATAGACCAGCACCTCGACCTGGCGGTTCTGGTTCCCCTGGCGCACCACCCTCCCATTGCGCTGGGTGAGTTCGTCGGGGCGCCAGGGGGCGTCGAGGTGATGCACTGCGATGGCGCGGTCCTGGACGTTGACGCCGGTGCCCATCTTGGCGGTGGAGCCGACGAGCACGCTGATCGCGCCGGAGCGCGCTGCTTGGAAGAGGCGGTGGCGGTCCTCGTCGCTCTTGGCGTCGTGGATGAAGCGGATCGAGCGGGGGTCCATGCCGAGGGTGACGAGTTCGTCGCGCAGCGCCTCATAGACGTTCCAGGCGCCAGCATCGCTGTTGGGGGTGGACTGGTCGCAGAAGACCAGCTGCAGCGATCCGGTCCTGGGATGCGGGTTGCCCTCGTTGTCGCTATAGATGCGCCCGCGGTGAGAGCGGTAGCGGGCATGGATCTCCCGGGATGCCACCTTCACCTTGGAGTTTTCCGCTTCGGCATAGCGGCGCCCGACGATACGGAGATCCAGCGCCGCCTTGCGCCCGTCGGAGGTGATCTTCAAGAAGTTGTCATCGGCTGGCTCGACGAGGCGGGCCTTCACTGCCTTGGCCCGCTCTCCGAGCGCCAGGGTGAAGCGCGCCAGCGACTCGTCGTGGGGGATGGTGATAGTGGTGATTCCCCCGCCAGCGATGTCGGGGGTGGGGATCTTCATCTCTTCGGGGGTGAGGTAGTCGACGAATTCTGAGAACATCGCATGCAGCTCTGGCAAGTTGCGGAATTTGGCGATGCGCTCTTTCATGCGGTACTCGGTGCCTGCGGGGCTGAGCTCCATCACGCTCACCTTCTCGGTGAAAGTGGCCGCGAAGTCGTCGAAGTGGCGGATCTGCGCATTGGCGAGCACCTCCGGGGCGAGATAGCGCATCATGACATAGGCCTCGGTGGGAGAGTTGGCGATTGGGGTGGCGGTGGCGAAGGTGGCGATCCTCGGTGCTGCCTCCCCTTGCTTGGCGTTGCGGAGATAGTGCAGCTTCATCTCCAGGTCCGTGGCGCGCTGGGATCCGGTGATGGCGAGTTCTCTGGAGGACGAGAGGGTGGCGAGGTTCTTATAGAGGTGCGCTTCGTCAACGAAGAGGTAGTCGACGCCCATCGCATCGAAGGTGTAGGAGTCGTCGCGCTGTATCGAGTCCATCTGCGCCTTGAGCTTGGCGAGCTCCCTGGCGACTTTCTTCTCGGTGGCCTTGACGGTGGCATCGGTGCTGCCGCCATATCTGGCCAATGCGATCTCGAGCTCGATGTGGCGCTCCATGAGAAAGGCCCGCTCGGCATCGACCGAGAGCGGGATGCGGCCAAAGGAGCTGTGGCTGATGACCACGGCATCCCAGAACTCGCTGGCGCACTTGGAGACGAATTCGGCTCGGGACGCGGGACTCACCTCGTCCTTGTCGGCGACGAGGATCTTGGCGTTGGGATAGAGCTGGAGGTATTCGCGGGAGAACTGCTCGAGCATGTGATTGGGCACCGCGTAGAGGGGCTTTGCGATCTTGCCGCTACGGCGAAGGATCTGCCCGGCGATGACCATCTCGGCGGTCTTTCCCGCCCCGACGGGATGCGCGGCAAGCGCGGTCGGAGAGTGCAGGATGCGCTCCACCATCTGGCGCTGGTGAAGGTGCGGGACGAAGGTGCGGGCGAGGCTATTGAGTTGCAGGTGCTCACCGGCGTAGGTGCGCGGTACTATTGCGTTGAAGCGCTCGTTGTAGGTGTGGGCCACCTCATCCGCGAGTTTGGGATCGGCGACTATGACCTCGAGCATCTTGTCCTGGAGGAGATCGGCCTTGTCGCGGGCCTGGGCGGTGAGATCCGGATCGATCACCATCTTGTCGCCGTCGGAGACGCGGATCTGGATCTCGCGGTTGTTGAGGAGGTTTTCCAGGATCGCAGCCGCATCCATGTAGCCCGGCACTCCGTATTCGTGGGTGATCGCGATGCTGCGCGAGCTTCCCCTGGGGCTGGATGCTTCCCAGCGGCCCAGTTCGGGCGTGTAGGTGATCTTGGTCTTGTCCCAGGAGTAATTGCTCGCGATGGAGTTGAAGGCGGCCTCGACGACCTCCGGGGCGATCCAGGTGGATCCGAGGCGCAGGCGTATCTCTGCGATGTCGAGATCGGGGGGCAGCACCGACTCGAGGGCTGCGACGTTGCGGGCCTGGCGTTCGTCGCCTTGGGCAAGTGCGGCGCGGGCCTGGG
>JAKASN010000221.1 GCA_021819025.1 Actinomycetes bacterium
TGAAACTACCCATTCGGTCGAGGATCCCCGCTTCCAGGCTGCGGTAAGCGCTGTCGTGGGAGCCTTTGGAGACCCGACGCGACGTGAGATTTACCTCTTCGCACGTGACAACGCCGGAGTTACCGCCACTCAGGTCGCTGAAACCTTCGCTCTGCACCCCAACGTCGCCCGGCACCACCTTGACAAACTTGTCGCCGGAGGATACCTGGATGTCTACCTGGAAAAGCCCAGGAATGGCGGCGCGGGGAGACCTTCAAAGATGTACAAAGGCGCCTCTTTGCCCATGGAACCCGAAGTAGGTTCGCGACGTGACGAACTTCTTTCCCTTCTCCTCAGTGCAGCGATTGAACTCCTCGACCCACGCGAGGCCGAGGCAATGGCCGAATCTGTTGGCGAGGCATACGGCAAGAAGCTTGCCGAGCATATGCAACCGCAGCTAGCACAACGTTCCATCAAGTTTGCCATGCGAGCAATTGCCGACGCGCTAACCGCACATGGCTTCGCTGCTCGGCAATCTGGATCCTTGGGATCATTAACTGTGGTCTCAGATAACTGCCCATTCGGCCCCGCGGCCTCGGCGAATCCAGTGATCTGCGCGCTCGATAGAGGTCTAGTTCGAGGAATGCTCGTGGAAATCGTACACCATCAGGTAGCTGTGACTCTTACCTCACGAGCCAAGGGCGACGCGAGTTGTGCGGTAACTATCTGAAAAAGTCGCCACGCGACCCTGCGATCAATATGTGCCGGCGACTTTCTCAGT
The DNA here is from genome assembly GCA_021819025.1 of Actinomycetes bacterium. GTDB lineage: Bacteria > Actinomycetota > Acidimicrobiia > Acidimicrobiales > Acidimicrobiaceae > Acidithrix. Next base: position 761 of record JAKASN010000221.1, read on the forward strand.
CGCCCCAGTAGCGCTGTTCCTGCCACGGATCGCCGTACATGTGATAACCATTGCGTTCCCAAAATCCCGGCTGGTCACCCCGAATAAATTCCAGTTTCCGCACCCACTTTGCGGACTTCCAGAAATAGAGGTGAGGCAAGAAGAAGCGCAGCGGATACCCATGTTCGGGCTCTAACTCCTTGGAGTCATACTCGAAAGCAAAGAGCGCGATGCGATCGCCGCCCATGGCATCGACCAAGGGAACATTAGCGGTAAAGCCAAACTCCGAGTGCAGCATGATGTGGGTGGCGCTTTCGTTTACACCAGCCATCTCAGCGAAGGTCGCAAGAGGTACCCCACGCCAGGTGGTGTCGAACTTCGACCATTTGGTGACGCAATGAATGTCCGTCGTTACCTCAACCGCGTCTAGTTCACGAAACTGGTGCCAACTCAAGGTAAGCGGAGAGTTCACTTCGCCAAAAACCTCAAAGTCCCAGTTGTCCAAAGTCTTGTAGATCGGCACACTTCCCGCATGGAGGACGGGAAATCGATCAGTGGTGTACTGCCCAGGTGGCAATCGAGACGGGTCGATGCCTCGTTTGACAAGTTCATTGCGGTTGCGTTCGAAAAATCCCACGTCTTTACAGTCGCAATATAGGCAAAAATATTCCGGTTCGGCCCATTTATAGGGGCGGGGTGAGCTTGGCAGCGCGGTACGCGGAATCGATGATCGTGCGAACCTGGGCATTTAAAGTTGCAGGGGGAGAAAGCGCCAAATACGCCCGAAACTGCCTAGTAGCAGCGAGGACTTCATCGCGATCCTGGTAAAGGGCTATACCGTAAAAGAGCCTGGCGTAGATGTAACGCGGGTCGAGAGCTACGGCACGCTTCATTTGAACCAACCCCGCGCCAGTCAAGGTGGCCGAAGCGTCCTTTTTACCCGCAAGGTGGAGCAGCCAACCATTCCACGCCAAGGCCTCAGGCTGATTGGGGTCGGAGTTTAAAACCGTGGCAAAGATTTGTAGCGCAGCAGAATCGGATCCTGTTCCTGCCAAAGACTCCGCGGCGGCAACCCTCGAGGCAATCTCAGACTGAGACAAAGTCGCCGACGGGGACGAAGCGGAGGAGCTTATCCCATATATCGAGAGGCCCACTCCTCCAAGCAGCAACAGAGATCCGACAACGGCGACCGCTTTCTGTGCACCGGTTGCATCCGCCAATCGGCCACTCCCGATGTGTAACCACTTGGCGGGCGTGTCATGGCGCCATCGAGTAACTCGAGCGGATTCGCTCGCCGGCGCGGAAGCGACGACGCCCACATCTTCATCGATCGTTGCCATCGCCATCCGTCGGCGTCGATAATAGATAAATCCGCCCACAGGAAGTCCAATTCCGAGCAGAATTGCTGCGACCTCGAGGTAAATTCCGCCGCTCCCCGATGGAGGGATGAGAAGAATAGAGGGACCATACGTCGCAGTGAGTTGCGAGACGATCTCAGAGTCGCTGGCGCCTTGGTGCACCATCTGGGTGATAAAACTTCTCAAGGCGAAAGCCGATGCAGTATTAGCGTCTTTGGTAGAGACAGAGATACAACTAGGGCACTTGACGATGCTCTCTAGGTAGGCGATACGTTGCGCAGAACTTGGATTTCCTGGAGCCAGCAGGAAATACAGCGAGAGTGACGCTAACGCCAATGCGCTCAACATGGCCAACTTGAAAAAAAGCGGGTCTCTCCAACGCTTGAATGCTTTTGGCTCAGCAGTTCCCGCCAGGGTAGTCGCGCCAAGAAATTCCTTTGACTGAGTCTCCTGCAAGCGCTTAACCATAGGTCGAATAAGCCAGATTGATGAGGGAATTGAGTCCCGGGGCCGTTACCGCGCCAACAATCCTCGTAACGACCTTGCCGTTGGGCGCCACGAGGAAAGTCTGAGGCGGATTGTCGACGCCCCAGGCAAGCCCGTCGGCACCGCTGCCGTCAAAGATAACCGGCCAAGTCACCCCGAGCTGGCGAACAAATGCCCTAGTAGAGGTTTCACGATCATTGACAGTTACTCCAACAATCTTCACCTGAGATCCCCAAACCTGACCAGGCGCATGGGAGAGAAACGTGATGAATGCGGCGGTCTCGGCGCGACAAGGCACACACCAGCTCGCAAAAAAGTTCACCAGTACGTAGTGGCCCCGCAGCTGAGCGAAGTTGAAGTTTGCGCCACTCAAGGTTTCACCGCTAAGAGCCGGCGCGAAGTGACCGACAATTCGCGAAGGTGCTACAGCATTCGGATTCTGCGGTGACGCGCTCGCGACGATAACGGCAAAAGACACCACCGCGATACCAGTGAGTGCGAGCGTCCAGCGCGCGATTCGACGCTTGGGCTTTGGACTCCTTGGCCGAGGCGAATCCGGGGACCCCGGGATCGCCTCCTTAGTTTTCACTGGAAACCTTGCTCGAATTACTATCTCCAGAAGGCAACTCATCCGCCTCGGAAACTCTACGCCTTCGGCCAAGGGCCTGGACTACTGTAGCCAGCCCCCCAAGTCCCATTACCGCTCCGCCGATCCAAATCCAGGAGACGATTGGCTCGATGACCACCCCGAGCATTATCGGTCCGCCGGTGCTCTGGGGAGGGGAATCCAAGGTGAGGTAGATGTCTTCGGTCAATCCGGTTTTGACACTTGGAGTTCCTACTACCTGAGTATTGGTCCCAAATTGCGAAATTTCCGGAAGATAAGGGCCGCTACCGTCGATAAGGATCGCCGAACGTAAAGAGGTTCGCGACGGAGTGACCCGAGTGCTGACCCCTTGGTATGTAAAGCGGTGGCCGTGAAAGTAGGCGCTGGTAAAAGGGGTGAGCTTAAGCTCGCCCCGCACACCGAAAGCCGTGGACGTCGCGAGTGCAATTGCCACGATAGCCACCCCCAGGTGGGCGAAGGAACCGCCGAGCACTGCAACCTTTCGCCTTATCGAACCACGCCGGGTCGACCTCTTGAGTTGGCCCGTCATCCTTGCGACGGTGCCAGATAAGGCGAAGGCGCCAAATCCATAAGCGGCGATCACGCCTTTGTCGCGCAAGCCAAGCGCGATCGATGTCAATACCACCACCAGAGCGATGACCAAGTAGGGGAAGACCCGATCGAAGGCGACACGAAGCGAAACTTCTCGGGAACCGAGAAAAGGCGAGACCGTCATAAAGAAGAGTAGCGCCAGCGCCAAGGGCGCAGAAAAGGTGTCGAAAAAGGGTGGACCAACCGATACCACTTGTCCATTTAGCGCCTGGGCCAGCAACGGGAAAGCCGTCCCGAGCAGAATCACTGCGGCTAAGGCAGAGAAGAGTAAGTTGTTGATGAGAAAAGCACCGTCGCGGCCCACCCCAACCCGCGAGAATCCTCCCGAGCGCAACAGTGGTAAGCGCCATGCGATGAGTCCAATCGAAGCAAGTGTCGCGAAGGCGAAAAACCCAATCAAGTCGGGACCCAGGGTAGAACCCGAAAATGAGTGCACCGACTGGAGTACCCCCGAGCGGGTAAAGAAGGTGCCCAGAATTGTCAAGCAAAACGTCGCTACCAGCAGCGAAATGTTCCAGATTCGCAAGTTTCCGCCACGACTCGCCGACATCGAGGAGTGCAGGTACGCAGTACCGCAGAGCCAAGGAAGGAAAGCGGCATTTTCCACTGGGTCCCAAGCCCAGTAACCGCCCCAGCCAAGTACTTGATACGACCACCATGCGCCAAGGAAAATGCCCAATGTCAAAAAGACCCAAGCCACGGTAGCCCAATATCTCGTTTGGCGGGCAAACTCGATATCGGAACGTCCTGAGATCAAAGAGGCGATCCCGAAGGCAAAGGGAACGGTAAATCCCACGTACCCCAGGTAAAGCATGGGAGGATGAAATGCTACCAACGGGTAGTCCTGAAGCAGTGGGTTGGGACCTGATCCATCCACAGGGGGATGGGCGTTGGTGATAAACGGGTTCGCAGCATGAAGCATTAGGGCGAAAAAGAATGCCGCGACAATAAGG
>JAKASN010000222.1 GCA_021819025.1 Actinomycetes bacterium
TCCCGCCTGAAGCGCTTCGCGGGCTTGATCTTTGGTCATGGCCGGCCCCGTGGCGATATTCATCGTCCCTTTGGCGACCTTCTTGTCGATGAGATTCGGCGCGCCTTCAAGTTCCGAGGCGACGCCCATGTCCACCACGGTGACTTCGATGCCAAAGCGACGTGCCAAGACATTCACCGCCGCTCCCCCAGCTAGAAAGTTGTACACCATCTGGGTAGTCACTTCGGCGGGCCAAGGAGACACCCCACTCGCCAGCACCCCGTGGTCACCCGCGAAGACCGCCAGCGCCGGACGTGCTGGAATCGCGGGCGGCACTTCTCCAGAGATCGCGCTGAGGCGATTTGCGATCTCCTCGAGCCTTCCCAGCGCATAAGGCGGCTTGGTAAGGCGCAACTGGCGCTCCCGGGCCGCCTCAAGGGCGGTGTGGCTCGGAGCACTTACTGACGCAGCTGCGGCGAAAACGTCCATGGGAACCTTTCGGAAAAGTTGCTCAATCCCAACCGGAGAGGGTCACAGCGCTTCGCTTGACTCCAGAGCTGATACTACCCCAGGGGTATCGGAGTTGAAGATGAACTTGTTGAAGATGAAGAACTTTGCCACCCAGAGGACCCCGAAAGCGAAGATCGAGGCAAAGTTCACCGCTAACGCGGTCTGCATGTGCGAATAGAGGTGGTTTCGGGAAAACGTATCCGCGAAAGAGACCGTATACAGCGAGAGTCCAAGTCCCAGAAATGCCAGTCCCCAGAAGGGAAAGATCTCTTTCCAGAAGTGCGACCTTCCGCTCTTACCCCACGCCCAGGCGCGATTCAAATAGTAAGCGGGCACCGCGGAAACCGCCGTGGCAATGACGTTGGAGGTGGTGGCAGAAAAGCGTCGCGACAGGCCAAAGCAGATAAAGAGCACCGCTTGACCGATAATTACCGAAACGCCCGAGGTTACCGAGTAACGAAAGGCCCGTACAAAGTTTTCACTCGTGCGGTACTTTCCCATAAATAGGCGATATAAATTCAAGTCAAATTCTCCTACCGGAAACTTTACTCCAGCAGGACTACTCGACTCAAAACCTCAAAGAGGCCACAGTAACCTGCAAAGTTATCTAAAGCCTAGTCCACCCGCGCCAACTCGGGCCAATCGACTCGATCAAGGTGCGGTACCACAGAGGTGATTTAGGTCACCTCGCCACCGCAGATGCATGGTGCATCCCCAAGAGCAAGGAAATCTCGGGGATGCACAAGCTTGGCGCCCCACGGCGCTTAAGCTGCAAAGTTATGCAAGCAAAGCCACTTGATGATCTCGTAGCCCTGCTGGATCTCGAGAAGATCGAGGAAAACATCTTCCGCGGCCACTCGCCAAAGGAACATCGTCTCCGAGTCTTCGGAGGACAAGTGGCAGGACAGGCACTTGTCGCTGCGGGGCGAACCGTTCAGGTCGGCACCGTTCACTCGCTGCACGCCTATTTTCTCCGCCCCGGCGACCCAGAAATACCGATCCTCTACCTCGTCGATCGCATTAGAGATGGCAAGTCTTTTACCACGCGGCGCGTGGTAGCAATTCAACGCGGCGAAGCGATCTTCAACCTCTCCGCCTCCTTCCACAAGGACGAAGTCGGCATCGAGCACCAAGCCCCAATGCCTTACGCGCCGGCGCCGACAACGCTTCCCACCTTCAAGGAGAAATTTGCCCCCTTTGCCGATCGCATGGGCGAGTGGTACAGCAGGCCACGCCCGCTTGACCAGCGCTACGTCGGAGAACCTACCATGTTCGAAACGTCGCAACCGCGTCCCCCGCGCCAGCAAGTTTGGATGCGGGCAAACGGCACACTCCCCGACGACCCTCTTCTTCACGCTTGCATCATCGCCTACGCCTCAGATATGACACTGCTCGATTCGGTGATGTTGCCGCACAATATCTCCTGGGACAAGCCCGGGGTGATGGGAGCGAGTCTCGATCACGCGATGTGGTTTCATCGCAAATTCCGCGCTGACGAATGGTTCCTATACGATCAGGAGAGCCCCACCGCGTCCGGATCGCGCGGTTTGGCCCGGGGAGAGATCTTCTCCGAAGACGGCCGCCTCGTCATTTCGGTTGTCCAAGAAGGCCTAATCAGGTTCAACGATCCCACCAAGGCACAGCCCTAGCCTGGGTCTAGCAGCGAATTGGCTCCAAAGGGCCGTGCCGTTTTTAGGTGGCGACCACGGGGGCCCTCGGAGTTCCCAGCGCCATAACCAGGTTCGCGCGTCCATCGGAGCCGCCCGCTGAAACTGAGCCGGGCCAAGATGACCCCGCAGCGACTCACTCTTGGCAATTGGCGGCATTGAGAGGCAGCTGCATTCAGTATTTTTCCCGATTAATCGCCAGTGACAAGGCACGACTCTCTCAAGTCGCCTTGTACGGATGCCGACAAAGACTGCGTGGCAATGGAAAACTCTTTCGACGATCGCAAAGTCCCGTTGTCCCATCGGTCTCCGAGGCGAAAACGTTCCCGAAAATCTTGTGTCGGATCGTCGCACTCCTTCGAGCAGCGTCGGTACTGCTCGTGAGGGCAAAAGGCCCCTCAAGCGACAGGGCATCTCAAAAAAGAGCGTCCTTGTTAGAAGAGCTAATCCACCCCCCTTTTCGCGATGGTCGCTTTTGGGTCGTTCTAGCCATGATTTCGCTAGTGTTCGCCATCCACCTCGGCGCAGATTTTGCTGCCAATCGCGCCCTTACGCCACTGCCATCCTTTATCTGGGCACTACTTCTCGTGGTCCCCATCATCTACGCCGGCACCGCTTTTGGCCGCCGTGGATCGATCGGCGCGGGTATTTTCGGCGTTGCGGCGTTGATTCCATCGGAGCTCATTGTTGCCCACACCGCTACCGAGCTCTGGAGCGAGTGGAGCACCTTAGTAATGCTCTTGGTAATCGCGGTACTCATCGGAACCAGCATCCAGGAAGCGCGCGACGCTGCTCAGGCCCGCGCAGCAGCTCAATCTCTCGCCGAAAGCGAGGAAGGATTCCGGCTCGCCTTTGAGTCGAATATGGCGGGCATGGCAGTTGCGAACTTGGCGGGCGAAGTTCTGGTGGCCAACGGCGTGCTGGCACAGATGATCGGGTACACCCGCGAGGAACTCATCGGCGTGAACTTCATGGACTTTACCCACCCTGACGATCATGCGGTCTCTGCAGAAATCAATGCACGTCTCGCTCTTGGAGAGGTCGAGCAAGAATGTTACACCAAGCGCTTTGTGCGTAAAGACGGAAGCCTGGTCTTCGCTGAAGTCTCGAGGTCGCTCGCCCGCGATGAGGCGGGGGTACCGTCATTGGCCATCACCTCGGTGCGCGACATCACACAAGAGAAGAGCCTCGCAGAGCAACTCTCGTATCAGGCTCTGCATGATCCCCTCACTGGGCTACCCAACCGAGTCCTCTTCAGCGATCGCCTTCCCCGGGCAATGCAACGGGGCCTCCGCCACGGCGGCCTTATCGCGCTACTTCTCTTGGACCTCGACGACTTCAAAGGTGTGAACGACACTCTGGGACATCATGTCGGAGACCAACTTCTTATCTCGGTTGCGCGTCGCCTCTCGCTCGTAACGCGCTCATCGGACACTTGGTGCCGTTTTGGTGGAGACGAGTTCATCTATTTGACAGAAGGTCTCAGCAATCTCGAGGACGCCCTGGAAATTGCCCAGCGTGTCTTAAACGCCCTTGGCGAGCCCTTCCTCATCGGAACGGCCAAGATCGTCCAGAGTGCCAGCATCGGGGTTGTGGTGAGTGAGGCGCGCAGCGACATCGTACAGACGCGACTGATTCAAGACGTCGACACTGCTCTGTACGAGGCAAAACGGCTGGGCAAGGCGCGAATGGTCGCCTTCGACCCTGAGATGCGCGAGCGCAGTTCGAGCCGTTTCCGACTGGCACAAGATCTCGCCTACGCCCTCTCTTATGACGAGATCTCCATGCACTACCAGCCGATAATAGACCTCGCAGAAGGCGGCATCGTAGGTCTCGAGGCCCTGATGCGCTGGAACCATCCAGATTTAGGCTGGGTCGCGCCAGATATCTTCATCCCGCTCGCCGAAGAGAGCGACCTCATCGTCAAGCTCGGAGCCTTCGCTCTTCGTGCCGCCGCACGCGAAGCCAGCGACTGGGCGTCGAGGACGAGGATCAAGCAAACCAGCTACGTCTCGGTCAACCTTTCGGCTCGCCAGTTCCATGATCCAGCCCTGATATCAACTATCGAAGAGGTTCTCCAATCTGAGGGCCTCATGCCACAACGCTTGGTAATCGAAATCACCGAGAGCGTGGCTCTTTCAGATATCGAGTCCGCGCTGCGGGTCGTGCAGCGACTCAAGCAACTCAATGTCGCAGTAGCACTTGACGATTTCGGGACGGGATATTCTTCCCTGGGATATCTCGCGCTTTTGCATCCGGCGATAATCAAGATCGACAAAAGCTTCGTTAGCCCAATCCATCCGAGCCCCTACACCGAACGCCTCCTTGAAGCCATGATATCGCTCTGTCAAGCGCTCGATATGACGGTTTTAGCCGAAGGGATCGAAACTCCCGAGCAGCTCGCCCTGCTGCGTCGCCTCGGTTGCGAACTCGGTCAAGGCTTCCTCTTCTCCGCGGCTGTTCCTCCGTCGCAACTAGGCGACATCCCAGCGCGCTTTGGCCAAGCGGCCACGATCCGCGAAGCTAAATAGCTGAGCTCTCAGTATCGCCTTGTCGTCCTCGCCAAAGCAGAGGAAGACTCACAGATC
>JAKASN010000223.1 GCA_021819025.1 Actinomycetes bacterium
GCTCGTGGCTGCAGACGGCGGGATCTTCACCTTCGGGGATGCGGGATTCTACGGCTCCACCGGGGCGATCACCTTGAACAAGCCCATCGTGGGGATGGCATGACGCGAAATTTCTCCTTCGGTTCAAGCATCGGCGCGAGCGGGGAGATCGCGCCGAGGTCATTTACGGGCAACCGTGACACGCCAAGGTGTTTGAGGAGTTTCACCGGCGAGAAGCACGACGCGTTCCCAGGCCAAGGCGGATATGGAATTCCACCAAGCTTTGTCAACCGATGCGCAGGCCTCGGGCATAGAATCAAGGATACTGAAGAGGTGTCGGATAGCGCTTGCCAGACCTAGCAGGCAAGGTAAAAAGACGTCTATCGGGCATCGCCTAACGCGGAGATGTTATGAGTCAAGCAAAGGAAGCGGGATTCGCTTCGCTCTCGGACCGCTACCTTCTTGGCGAAGGGAATGTCCCGTTGTCGGGTATCCAGGGGATAGTTCGGGCCATCATTGATTCGGCTCGAATCGACCGAAGCTCCCACGGAGAGATCGGAGTCTTTGTAAGTGGCTACCAGGGCTCCCCCTTGGGTGGCCTAGACACCGAATTGCAGCGGGCCTCGGCGGTGATCGACGCGAACGGCGTGGTGTTTCATCCCGGGCTAAACGAAGAGCTTGCCGCGACCTCGATCATCGGCACCCAGCTCCTCGACTCCTTTAGGGCGAAGTCGTTCAAAGGTGCCACCGGGGTGTGGTACGGTAAAAGTCCCGGAGTGGATCGCGCTACCGATGCCATGCGTCATGGCAATCTCATCGGGTCATCTCGCTACGGTGGCGCCGTAGTGCTCGCAGGTGACGACCCCGCCGCCAAGTCTTCGACGGTTCCGGGATCTTCGGAGGCCACCTTGGCGGCGTTGGGAATGCCGGTTCTCTTTGCTGGCAACACCCAGGAGATGCTCAACCTCTATCGCCACGCCGTGGTGATGTCAAGGGTCTCGGGATTGTGGAGCGGATTTAAGGTAGTCACCAAAGTTGCAGACTCTACTGGGGTGATTACCGTCGGCACCGCACTCGAGCCGGTGATACCTGTCTTGGAGTGGCACAACAAGCCCTACCGCCATCGTCCCGATGCAAACTTGCTCGGGCCACGACTACTCGAGATGGAAGAGACGCTCACCGGGGTGCGACTGAGCCTAGCGCGAGAATATATCTACCTCAATGAGCTGAATCCCGTATCTCACGCGCCGTCGGCGACCTTTGGTATCGTCGCCACTGGAACCACCTACTTCGACCTACTCAGTGCCCTTCGAGACCTCGGAGTTGAAGAGTCGCCAGCCATTCGAGTCATGAAGATGGCGGCGCTGCACCCACTCGATGCCCGTTCCATAGCCTCTTTTGCTCGCGGCCTTAGCGAGATCCTCATCCTGGAAGAGAAGGGGCCTTTCGTAGAACGAACCTTCAAGGAGCTTCTTTATAGAAGCGCCAACGCCCCTCTTATCACCGGCAAAACTGACGCCGACGGCAATGCTTTGGTTCCCAACTTCGGCGCCTTAGAAGTCGATGAGATCTCCAAGGCGCTCGGCCGTCGGCTGCTCGCCCACTTTGACTTTCCCGGAGTGACCAAACGCCTTGAGGAGCTGGCATCGATCGAAAGCCGAAAGCTCACCCCGATCGAGCAGCGCACCCCATTCTTTTGCTCTGGATGTCCCCACAATACTTCCACCAGAGTCAGCGGAGACGCCGTCGTTGGAGCGGGCATCGGGTGTCACACTTTGGTACTGCTCAATCCTGCCGGTCGCGGCGAGCTCACTGGCGTGACCCAGATGGGCGGCGAAGGTGCCCAATTCATCGGAATGGCCCCTTTCGTAACCACTTCTCACTTTACCCAGAACATGGGAGACGGAACCTTCCACCACTCGGGATCCTTGGCACTTCGCGCCGCCGTAGCATCGGGGATCAACGTCACCTACAAGATTCTCTACAATGACGCCGTAGCCATGACTGGCGGGCAGAAAGTAGAGGGACAGCTGACAATTCCCGAGATGGTGGAAGCGCTGTATCTTGAAGGCGTGGCAAAAGTGGTGGTAACCACCGACGATGCTGCCAAATACCGCACCACGGACCTTCCCCGCCAGACTCGCGTCTACCCCCGGGAGAGTCTTGAACGAGTGCAAAAAGAGCTTGCCGAGATCGCGGGTACTACGGTAATTATCCACGACCAACTCTGCGCGATTGAAAAGCGTCGTCGGCGTCGCGCCGGTAAGCTCGCTACACCAAAAGATATCGTGGTCATCAACGAACGAACCTGCGAAGGCTGCGGCGACTGCGGGGAAAAGTCCAATTGCCTCTCGGTGGAACCAGTGGCTACCGAGTTCGGGCGCAAGACACGCATCAACCAAGGATCATGCTCACAGGACAGATCGTGCCTCAAAGGTGACTGCCCCTCCTTTTTGTTGGTCACAAAAGCTCCCATCGTTGCGGGGCGACGCCTTTTGGCGCCAGACCTCGATCTGCCGATACCCGCCACACCGCTAGAGAGCGTCGATACCAAAACCCGTCTTGTGGGCATCGGCGGCACCGGAGTGGTTACGCTCTCGGCCATCCTCGAAGTTGCCGCGCTCCTCGATGGCAAGTTCAGCGTCGGCCTCGACCAAACAGGTCTCTCGCAAAAGGCAGGTCCGGTGATCTCCGATATCCATATCACCTCACAGCGCCAGGAGGGCTCGGTTACCTTTAGTGCGGGCAGCGCTGACCTACTGCTCGGTTTTGATCTCATCGGCACAGCGGCGGAAAAGAACCTGCGTGTAGCGAGTCCTGAACGCACTCGAGCGGTAATTTCTACTTCGATGGTCCCCACGGGGCGCGAGGTTACCGATGTCACCTACACCCGTACCAGCGCGGAGGACGCCCTGGACCTCATCTCGCGCTACACCCGGGCCGACGAGAATTTTCATATCCGTGCCCAAGAGTTGGCTACCGCACTCTTCCAAGACGAGATCCCGGCCAACATCATCGTGCTGGGAGCGGCATGGCAGCTGGGCTTGATCCCACTTCGGCTCGAGGCATTAGTGGCGGCCTTCAAGCTAAACAACGTAGCGGTGTCGACCAACCTCGAAGCCTTCAATTGGGGACGGCTATCGGTGCTAAGACCGCAAGCCATCTCAGATATTCTCGATCCGCCCAGCGCCGCTCAGCCCCCAGTACCATCCAAGGCGCTCGCGCGCGCGATCTCGCAACTCGAGATCTCCGAGACCCAAGGCATCGCCAGTATCACTGAACGCGCCCAGGACTTGGTCGCCTATCAGAACCTCGCTTTCGCAAAAAGCTACTTGGCCCGCGTTTTGAAGGTCGCCGCCTTGCTCGATGGCAAAGGCCTCGATCGCCCAACCCGCGATGAGGTGGTAGTCACCTTCGCTCGGGGACTCTATAAATTGTTGGCCTACAAGGACGAGTACGAGGTGGCGCGACTGCATCTTGAGTGGCTGCGGACGCAGCCACGAGGCACCAAGGCTACCATGCTCTTGCATCCCCCTTTCCTTCGTGCACTTGGTATGAAGAACAAGATTCGTCTGCAAAAGAGTGCCAAGCCCGCCATGGAGGTCCTCTATGCGACGCGCTCGCTGCGAAAGACCTCCTTTAATCCCTTCGGCCAAAGTGCCCTTCGTAAAGTGGAACGTGCTTTGGCAGGCGAGTTTCAGGATTCGGTGCGCGATGCAATAAGAATTTCCGCACCTGAGTCGATCGAAATAGTTCGCGAGATCTGCGACTTACCCGACTTGATTCGTGGCTACGAGCACATCAAGGAAGCCAACATAACGGCCTATCGCGAGCGCCTAGGCGAGTTGATGGCCAAGTTGCACGCTGGTGCCCCGGTGTAGCAGGCACAAGAAAACACGTCACCCCTACAAGGATCCCAAAAGGGTGGCTAGCAGCGACAATTCTCGACACGACAGTGGTTTAAATTCACAAGTGATATTATCGGGTTTTGTGAAATTCAACTCGACTTCGGTGCAGCGCCCGAAAGCTATCTATTCCTGGGGGCACCCCAGGGCGTTGACACCGGGGACCCGTGATCGGGCAACGACGAGCCGTCGAAGAGCCGCAGCCTCAGCATTCGAGAAGCTCGAGGATTGCCGGCTCGTCACGCGGCGGGCTCCTTCGATGTTGGAGACCCACCCAAGTCATAAGCGCGCACGCCTGTGAAGCGGCTTCCGATACATCAAGAGCACCAACCCATCCAGGCGACATTTTTAAGTTCACTCGGGGCATATGACCTGGCCACCGCCGAGCACAGCAGCCGCGTCGCGTCGCTAGCCGCGGCAATTGGAAGACAGATAAAGCTCGCTCACCACTCCATCGAAGAGCTTGCGCTCAGCGGGCTCCTTCATGACATCGGAAAGATGGAACTCTCCCAAGAGATTCTCTTCAAGCCAGGGCCCCTAACCCGCCAGGAGTGGGAGGAGATCAAGCGCCACCCCCAAATCGGTGCCGAGATGCTGCTACAGGCCTTTCCAGGCCTCGAAGCGGTCTCCGAGGCCATCCTCACCCACCACGAACGGCCCGATGGCCTTGGGTATCCTAGCGGCCTCGCCGGTGGCGAGATTCCTATTTTGGGCCGCATCATCGCTATCGCCGACGTCTACGATGCGGCCACGAATCCACGTACTTATCGACCTGTCCCCATCACCAATGAAGACGCTAGGAACTACCTTCTCGACAACCGAGGACGGCAATTTGACGGAGATAGATCG
>JAKASN010000224.1 GCA_021819025.1 Actinomycetes bacterium
CGCAAGTCTCGAAGATCGCCGTCAGAAATAAGGTCTTGGCCTTGGACCCAGCTTTGCATCGCTTGGGCCTCCTTGATGACTTTTAGCGCGGCCTCAAGGTCGGTCGGTGCATGAACGAACACTTCCACCACAGACTCGTGCCAATGGTCGCAATGGTCCTCAAAGCCGGTCATCGTCAATGGTTGCGGGTCGGGATTGCGACCGGCTGACCGGATAGCTTTATAGGCTTCGAGTCTTGCCTTAGCTGTCTCGTAACTCATTCGTCCTCCTTTGGAAATCGAATCTTTTGATCTGCCCCATTCGCTAGTTCGGTGATCGAAACCATCCTCCCCTCGATTCGGAAACGAATCTTTCCGGCCTTGAACAGGTAAAGCTCGTAAGCATGAAAGTCCTTGCAAAACGGGCAGTTCACAAGGTCCAGATCGCTTACTCCCTGAACGCTGCACTCTGGGCAGTGAGCAAGGCGCGACGCCAACAACTCAGCTAATTCCTTCCAGGTCATTCGCCCTCCTTGTTCGCTAATTCGAGCAGTACATCGGCGTGACACGCGCGATCGAGCGCGCACCAGCACGCCAGATCGTGGCCCTGGAGTTCGGCCCTGATTTCCTCAATGCTCACCACTGGTAAGCGGATCTGGAAGTGGTCCTTATCGACCAGGAGTTTTCGATACAGTCCGATTGCTTGCTCTGCACGTACCACCTTGAAGCTGTCCCAATACAGGTCGAAAGGCCAGCCGCCTGCTCGATGCCACACCTCCGTCCTTTCCCCGACCCTGAACGGGTTTCCCCACTTGGTCGGCCTGGAAACGACAATTACTCCCTCGGGCTTGCGCCATCCCTTCGTGCGCTTGAGTTGGATTCGCTGGGGTGTCACTCGGGCTCCTTTGGCCAATGCGATTTGTCGCATCGTGCAAACAATCTATTAATCGCGAACATTGCCAACAATCCGCAACCCGCGGTTTCGACTAACCCAACGAAGCCTCCGATGATGAGGCTCATTCGTCCTCCTTTGGCTTGATGTCATAATCCAGGTTGCAGCAATCCCAGCGATACGCCCAGCGCTGCTTGCGGCCCTTCAAGAACCAACCTGGCAGATCGACCCAGTCGATTTCCTGCCACGCTCCCTCTATAAAGGCTTCGCAGTTGAGATGGTCGTGAGCAAAGTCGCCTTCGGCCTCTGAGATGTACACGACACGCTTGAGTTCGAGCGCTTCGACCCTGCTTAGGTCCGCCGTCTCCGTATCGTCGTCCATATCTTCGATCAGCTCGTCGAGCATCATGGCGCGTGCTTCTGTCTCATATTTCAGCTTCTGGTCAAACCCGCGACCAAGAATCGCTCCCCACGGCCTGAAACACTCCATACACGCGACGGTTGTCAAGAGTGGTTCTACGGTCATTGCGGTGTCCTTTCCAGCCTTGCGACCTCTATCATCTCCGCCGAACCTGCGGGCTGCCTGATGGTGACCATGCCTTGCTCGGCCAGGTCGTCCAGCCACTCCATCATTTCCAACGAGGACATTGCGAGGCCGCCGTCTCGGAACTGCTGGTACAGCTCTTGAAGATCGAGGCGTGACGATGACCCCGTGAGGTACAGCCGCCGCAGCAGCGAGTAGATGCGCCACCTGAGGGTGTCATTGCTGATCGCGCTCAGATCCGCCTGGTGTTGGGCCAACGGGCCCGGATTTTTGGCCTGGGTGTTCATGTCAGATATGTATGCACCCCAAACACACCTTTTCGGACAATGAGCTTTTGATCAGTATGCGCCGTAAGACTCCGCCGTTTAGGGCGGAGATATAAGGTGCCGGTTGAGTCGTATCCCCAAAGATGCGCGGCGCTTGCATATATATCGGATATGAGCATCCGTCAGCGCCTCTATCCCGACCCGAGTACCATCCCCATGCTGGCCAAGCACTGCCAGGATGCGCGTACAGTCTGGAACCTGGGACTCGAACAGAGAAACCTGTGGCAGCCCAATCGTGCTCAGAAGATCAACTACATCTCCCAAGCCCATGAACTAACCGAGGCCAGGAAGGCTCTCGAGTGGCTGGGTGAAGGATCTTCTTCGGTCCAGCAAGCCGCTCTTAGGGACCTCGACCGCGCCTTCCAGAACTGGTGGAAGAGGCCAGATCACTTTGGACGCCCGACCTGGCGCAAGGCTGGCATAGACGAGGGGTTCTGCATCCGAGATCTATCGGTCAGAAGGATCAACCGCAGATGGGGCGCGGTCCAGGTGCCCAAGTGCGGCTGGGTCCGGTTCCGCCTAACTCGCCAGTTTTCGGATATTGAAGCCGCATCCTCGGCCAGAGTCACTCTCGATCGTTCTGGGCGGTGGCACACGAGCTTCACCGCGGCACAACCATCGTTCCAACGTGAACCAACGGGATCCGCTGTGGGCCTGGATATGGGCGTGCATACGAGCGTTGCCACCTCCAACGGAGTGCACCTTCGAATGCCCAAGCTGCTCAGCCCTGGTGAAGCCCAGCGAAAACGTAGGCTGCAACGCAAGATGGCAAGACAGACCAAGGGATCTAACCGACGAAACCGAACCAAGCTTTCTATCGCCAAGCTTTCTGCCAAAGAGTCCGATAGACGTAAGGACTGGATCGAAAAGACCACCACCATTTTGGTAAGGGACTACGACTTCATCGCCATCGAGGACCTGCGAGTCAAGGACATGACCCGCTCAGGCAAGGGGACGCGGGAGAATCCCGGCAAGAACGTGTTCGTCCGGGCGCGATTCAATCGCTCGATCCGAAACCAGGCATGGGCGATGTTTCGCAAACGTCTCACCGATAAAGCCACGGCAGCCACCTCTCCAGTAGAGGTCATCCCCATCAACCCCGAATTCACATCGCTTCGTTGTCCTGATTGCGGATACACCGCAGATGAAAACCGCAAGAGCCAAGCGGTCTTTGTCTGTCGCTCCTGCAACCACAAAGCCAACGCGGACGTGAACGCGGCCATCAACATTCTCGCCGACGGGCAGTCGGTCGCAGGACGTGGAGGGACATCGCACGCAAGGTCTGTAAAGACCGAGCACAGCGACCCTGCGAAGCGTCAACCGCTGGTTGGGGATGCGGCGTAATGCCGCGGACCCGACCGGGAATCTTCGGCTTTCAAGCCGGAGAGGATGTCAACCAGCGCGAGGTGATCGTGTGCCCGAGACCTTCGAGCCTTGCGGCATGGGCCTGGAGTTCGGTGAAGCGCGTGTAGCGCGCAGCGAGGTAGATCTTCACTGGTCCCTCTCTTCTTCTTTCCATTGCCGCATCTCCCGGCTCCTGGCAATCCCATGCACCAGGTTGCGCCCCCGCCGGTTGCGCCCATTGGAGGTTTTCAGCCACCAGCCCGAGATCAGCATTTTCGCCTGGGTCATTGCTTCCCCTTCGCTGCCTCGACCTCGCAGAGCGCACCGCTCGCAGACTTGGTGGATTTTCCCGCACCGCGCATTTGTTGTACGAAGGTGCAATTTTCCAGCTCCCAATCCGTTTTAGGCCAGCTCAGAGATCTCGATCCCATTGGATTTCTTGCGACCTCGGCATGCCGCTCTCGGATCCTGGCGTTCCCCCAGGAGTTGCACCGGCGTGCGTACTCCGTCGACCCTCGCCGATAGAGGAACTCGCTCTCGGCCCTGGAAAAGTCACAGCGGGGGCAGGTCCGCATCACCGCCTCCATCACGGCAGCCTCCATCTCGATCCCGGATCCAGCACCAAGCGCGCTGACGCATGCATCTCCGCCCGGCTCTCAAAGCCGCTGTGCTCCAAGATCTCACCGAGGGCAACCCTGGCCACTGCGCCACGCTGGCGGGGGAGAAGGACCGCTAATTCCTCGATCCCATAGCGGTCATCGGCATCAAGTGCGACATATGCCACCAGCTGTCTGGTGGCATCGCGCCAGAGCTTCTCCGGGTGGATGGTGGTCTTCACGTCAAAAAGAGTGTGGCCGACGATGAAATCCCCATCGGCCCCGCCGACCCAGGCTCCTCCGGCAAAGACGGGAGAATCGACAAAATCACGACCGCGCCGGATCGCCCCGAAGTCCGCGCTCCCAATCGCCGCATCTGCCACACGCGCAATGTCATCGAGCACCGCCCCTGACACCGCCATCATCTCGGTCAATCGCCCAACACACGGGTGGCGGCCCGGATTGACGGACTCAAGGACTCCCTGGCGCAGCTGATCCATCTGCGCCCCAAGGCGTGCCCAGGCGGACGAGATCTCCATCTCGCTGAATACCTCGCCATAGCATGCCAGCTCCCCGCCTCTCCCGCTGCGGTAGCTCCCCTCGCACACCCCGGCGAAATAGAGCACCCAGGCATTTTCCTTCGAGGTGGCTTCTTCGGCCTGGTGGTCGTCCCAGAGGAGCGCCAGTGCGTCGTGGAACATCGCACCCGCGAAGCTGCGGCCCACGCGTCCGAACTGGGCAGTAGTGCCGTAGTATTGCACGCCGCACGCCTGGCGCAGCCGGAACTCCACCGCGCTCCCCACGATCGACCACGGATAGTCCTTGAGATTTCCCCCTGGGCGGATGGTGTCGGCACCGTCAACCTGTGCGCCAAGACCAGCCACCACCGCATCGAGATCGAAGTTGGCATCGAGCCAGAATGATGCTGCGCTGCACGGATTCTTCAGTTCGCTGGTGATCGACTGGAAATGCTTGACCAATTTGGCCCCGGTTTGATTGAGTGATTTGGCCCCACTCCCGACCTAGATCATACATGTTCTTTGGG
>JAKASN010000225.1 GCA_021819025.1 Actinomycetes bacterium
CCTTGTGGTGGTAGTAGTCGACGCCAGAGAGGGGACCGGGCCCGGAGACACCCGTGTGCTAAAGAGCTCGCCGCCGAGCAGCTTCGTAGTGCTCAACAAAGTCGACGGACTTCCCCCGCAACGAGTGCTTCGGCGACTCGGGGAGATCGCAAGCTTCGACAAAGCAGAGTTCTTCCCGATTTCGGCGCGCACCGGGGATGGGGTAAGCGAGCTGCGAGAGGCGATCTTTGCAAAGATGCCTCTCGGGCCGCATTTTTATCCCCCCGAGATGAGCGCCGATACCACTGAAACCGAGTGGATCGCAGAGTTGGTCCGCGAGGGCCTCTTGGCAATAGTGCGCGACGAGTTGCCGCACTCCATCGCCACGGTGGTAACCGAGGTCGAGGGTCGCTATATTCGCTGCGAGGTCTTCGTAGAACGAGAGAGCCAAAAGGCAATCGTACTTGGGCGTGGCGGTGCGAACTTAAAGGCGGTGGGAATCGAGGTGCGAAAGCATCTCCCCGAAGGAATGTACCTGGAGCTCGTGGTAAAAGTAGCCCGCGACTGGCAGTCCCAGGCACGCTACCTAGACCAGTTCGGGCTCTAGCCACATTGGCCCTCTCGCCACAAGGCGGGGGCTCGGAGGCTACTCTCATCAGCATCGCTACAACCGCGGGCTAATCTGGAGTCCAGGCGAACTTTATCGGTGCCCGTTACGAGAAAGCGATGCATGGCCGTGATGGATATAGATGCCGCGAAGGCAGTGATCGTGGGAAGTTATGACGGGACGGGCCACGGTATCTTCCCTACCATCTCGGACTTCGACTACCAGGAGCGCGTGATCTTCGAGGCGTCCCCCAAGGGCTTTGTTATCTACTCCCAAACCACCAAGAATCTTCGCGACGGCTCAGCGATGCACCAAGAACGTGGCTACCTCCGGATTCTTGGCGATGCCAGTGTCGAGTTGCTCGTGGTGCAACCCACTGGAATCGCCGAAGTCTCCACCGGGGTCCTTAGCTTAAGCGACGAGGGCGTGGTGTTGGATCTCATCGCCACCGGGATCCTGGTGTCGCCTTCGGCAAAGACGGTAAGCGCGATCCGCCGCTACTACCTGTTTTCGCAGCGGGGTTTGAATTATCACCTCGATATGGCGACCGAGACCGAGCCGCTGCAGCTTCATCTTGACGCGAAGTTGATTAGGCAGGTGCCTCCGCAATGAGCTTTGATCCAGGACCTTCGGATGAGTCCGAAGAGTCGAGAACCCTCTCCTTGCTCGATCGCAACCGCATTCCCGTGCACGTGGGGTGCGTCATGGACGGCAACGGCCGCTGGGCGCAAAAGCGCGGCCTGCCCCGGACTGACGGACATGCCGCAGGGGAAGCGGCACTTATGGATACCGTGGAAGGCTGTCTCGATGCGGGGGTGAGGTGGCTCACGGTTTATGCTTTTTCCACCGAGAATTGGCGAAGACCCGCCGACGAGGTGCGCTTTTTGATGCACTTCAACGAGTCGCTTTTGACTCGCCGTCGTGACGAACTCGACAAGAAAGACGTAAGGATCTGTTTTTCCGGTCGTCGCGACTGGCGAGTGCCCAGGCGCGTGATGCGCAGGATGGACGAGAGTGCCGAACAGACCAAGCGCAATGATCGGCTCACTTTGACGATTGCCTTCAACTATGGCGGTCGCGCTGAGATCGTCGATGCAGTGCGGGCTCTGGTCCAAAACGGCGTCAAGCCGCAAGACGTCTCTGAAAAGGCGATTTCCAAGCACCTTTATCACCCCGAGGCGCCGGATCCCGACTTGGTGATCCGCACTTCTGGAGAGTATCGCATCTCGAACTTCCTGCTTTGGGAGATCGCCTACTCCGAACTGGTCTTTACCGATGTGTTGTGGCCAGACTTTAGGCGCGAGGACCTCTATAAGGCGATCTATGAATTCCAAGGACGCAACCGGCGCTACGGGAAATTGGGTAGCTAGTGAAGACCATCGCCTCGATTGGACTTCTCGCCCTTCTCGTCGCTTTGGTGGTACTTACCATTGCTGGCTTTTATCCCGCTGGAATCGTCCTGGTGATCGTGGCGGTATTCGCGCTTTTTTTCAATCTTGGAACCCCGAGACGCAAGAGGGCGGAGTGAGTTGGCTCTCTATTCCGAGCATGCGGTGGTGTTGCGCACCTGGAAGCTTGGCGAAGCCGATCGGATTGTTTCCATGTACGGGGCTCAGAGCGGCAAAATAAGGGCCGTCGCCAAAGGGGTGAGAAAGACCCGTAGCAAGTTTGGTGCCCGACTAGAGCCCATCTCCTACATCGATGTCCAGTGCTGGAAGGGCCGTGATCTCGACATCGTCACCCAAGTCGAATCTATCGAGCTCTTTCCCGCCATCAAGAGCGATCTCGAGAGGCTTCGCAAAGGATTGGGCATTGTCGAGGTGATCGAAGAGCTGGTTGGCGATTCCAGTGGAGACTTTGAGATCTTCCGCCTCCTGGTGAGAGTACTACGCCGTCTTGAGCAAGGCGATTCCCATTACCTGCTCTCCGGATTTCTCTGGCGCCTTTTGCAGGTGGAGGGTCTCGCGCCGCAACTCGAAAGTTGTGTGGAGTGCGGAGAGGATGGCGAGGGCCTTACACAATTTTCTACCAGCGGCAGCGGCTTGGTATGTCGTGCCCATGGGAACTCGGTTCCCATTAGTAGGGATGCGGTGAAGGTTATCGCCTGGATGTGTGAAGGCGAGCTGAACCGCGCGCTCTCGCTGGGCGATTCTGTGGTTCGCGTCGAGGTAGAAGCTCTTGCGGTGGCCCAGATTGAGTCGCAATTGAACCACAAGGTCAAGGCTCTTCACCTCCCCAGCTACTAGGGCACCGCAATCTCAGCCAACTAGGCTTTAGCCACCATGGCCGCAACAGAACTTATGGAAAAAATCGTTAGCCTTGCCAAGCGGCGGGGCTTTATCTATCCCTCGGCGGAGATATATGGAGGTTTTCGCTCCACCTACGACTACGGTCCTCTCGGAGCCGCGATGCTGCGAAATGTCAAGGGTTCTTGGTGGCGAGAGACCGTTGAACGTCGCCGCGATGTTGTGGGAATCGAAGCTTCGATTCTCTCCTCTCCAAGGATTTGGGAGGCCTCGGGCCACCTCAAGAACTTTACCGACCCCTTGGTAGACTGCCGGAGCTGTAAAGAGCGCTGGCGTGCCGATCACATCGATGGGGTTTGTCCCAATTGTGGCTCTACCGACCTCACCGAGGCCCGGGCATTCAACATGATGTTTCGAACCTTCGTGGGACCCGTTGAGGATGATGCTTCAGTCGCCTACCTCCGGCCCGAAACCGCCCAGGGGATGTTCGTGAATTTTGCCAATGTGTTGCAGACTTCGCGTAAGAAGCCACCATTTGGTATCGCCCAGATGGGCAAGTCTTTTCGCAACGAGATCACCCCAGGAAACTTTGTCTTTCGCACCCGCGAGTTCGAGCAGATGGAGATGGAGTTCTTCGTCCCCCCCGAGGAGGCTGCGAAGTGGTTTCAATACTGGTACGAGACCAGGTTGGCTTGGTACGTCAATCATGGGATTGCTCCGGAGATGCTGAGATTGCGTCACCATGACCCTGATGAGCTCTCCCACTACAGCGCGGCGACGGTGGATATTGAGTTTCTCTTCCCTTGGGGATGGGGAGAACTTGAGGGAATTGCCAACCGGACCGATTTTGACCTCAAAGCGCATCAGGTGGCGTCTGGGGTCAAGCTGGAATACTTCGATCCCACTACCAACATGAGCTACACGCCCTTTGTGATCGAGCCCGCCGCTGGGGCGACCCGTGCCATGATGGCTTTTTTGATCGCTGCCTATCGCGAAGACGAAGTGGGCAACGAAGCTCGTGTGGTGCTCGGATTACACCCGCGCATCGCTCCGGTGCAAGTGGCAATCTTGCCGCTCATGAAAAAGTCCCCATTGGTGGAGGTCGCCGCCTCCATCTTTGACGATCTTTCAGAGTTCTTTCTCTGCGACTACGACGAGACCCAATCTATTGGGCGGCGTTATCGGCGCCAAGACGAGATCGGGACGCCGGTGTGCGTCACGGTGGACTACGATTCGCTCGAAGACGCCAGCGTAACCTTGCGGGATCGTGACTCGACGAGCCAGATTCGAGTGAAGATCTCCGACCTCGCCCCCACGATCTCCTCGCAATTCGAGAGTTATTCCCCCAAGGTGTAGCTCTCCAGGGTGAGAAGGTCGATGTCACGTCGCCGGACATCTGATGTCTCGCTAGATTGCTAAGATATTGCCACTTTAGGTATCTGTTGTGGTGGGCCACCATCGGGCCGGCGTATCAAAGCGGCTACCGCGACGTTATTGTGGCCGTAGCCGCGTGGCCATGGGTTGGAGTGTTTCATGAGATATGTTTTTCCATTTGACCATCGCCATCCTCGTCCTCCCAAGGAGATGCGGGATCTCCTGGGCGGCAAGGGGGCGAACCTGGCCGAGATGACTTCGGTGCTGGGTCTTCCGGTTCCCCCGGGATTTACCATTACCACCGATGCCTGTCGCAGCTATTTGGAACTCGGGTGGCCTGATGACTTGTCTGCTCAGGTCAAGGATGCGCTGGCAGCCCTGGAATCGGAGATGGGCAAGAGACTTGGGGACCCCAACGATCCACTTTTGGTTTCGGTGCGCTCGGGGGCGAAGTTTTCCATGCCGGGAATGATGGATACTGTTCTCAACCTAGGTCTCAACGACCAAAGCGTGGAAGG
>JAKASN010000226.1 GCA_021819025.1 Actinomycetes bacterium
GATAGCGGGATATGGCGTTCCGATTCTCTGCGGATCGGCGTTTCGTAACAAGGGCGTACAGCCGATGCTCGACGCCGTTGTGGCGTATCTGCCGAGTCCCCTTGATATTCCACCTGCAGTGGGAACGAATATGCGCGGTGACACTGAAATGCATCGGGCGGCCTCGGACGACGAGCCATTCTCTGCGCTTGCCTTCAAGATCATGACCGATCCTTATGTCGGCAAACTCACTTACTTCAGGGTCTATTCGGGCAAGCTTGAGAAAGGTTCCTCGATCCTCAACTCCACGAAGGACAAAAAGGAGCGCGTGGGGCGGATTCTTCTCATGCACGCGAACCATCGCGAAGACATCGATAGTATTTTCGCGGGTGACATCGTTGCCGCGGTGGGGCTGAAGAACACCACTACCGGTGACACCCTGTGCGATCCTGACAAGCCGATCATCCTGGAATCTTTGGAATTTCCCGAACCGGTCATACACGTTGCCGTAGAGCCACGCACCAAGGTGGATCAAGAGAAGATGGGCCGCGCCCTCTATGCGTTAGCAGAAGAAGATCCTACCTTTAGAATCCGCACCGATGAAGAGACGGGCCAGACTGTGATCTCGGGAATGGGCGAACTCCATCTCGAGGTAATTGTGGATCGCATGCTACGCGAGTTCAAGGTAGATGCCAATGTCGGCAAGCCCCAGGTGGCTTATCGCGAGACTATTAAACGGTCGGTCGAAAAAGTCGAGGCCAAATACGTTCGTCAGAGCGGTGGTCGTGGACAGTACGGGCACGTAGTGATCTCGCTGGAGCCCACCGGCCCTGGCGGCGGTTATGAGTTCGTTGATAAAATCACCGGTGGAGTTATTCCCAAGGAGTACATTCCCCCGGTCGATGCGGGTATTCAAGAGGCGATGACCTCGGGAGTGCTCGCGGGCTATCCGACGGTGGACGTGAGAGTGATACTTACCTATGGTTCCTATCATGATGTCGACTCGTCGGAAATGGCCTTCAAAATAGCAGGATCGATGGCTTATAAGGAAGCCGCGAGGAAGGCCTCGCCGATTCTCTTGGAGCCGATAATGTCAGTTGAAGTGGTAACCCCGGACGAGTACATGGGAGATGTCATCGGGGACCTGTCGTCAAGGCGCGGCAAGATTGAGGGCATGGAGCAACGGGGTTCGTCTCAATCGATTCGAGCTCAGGTGCCCTTGTCGGAGATGTTTGGCTACTCGACTGACCTTCGGTCGCGCACTCAGGGGCGCGCCACATATACTATGCAATTCAACTCGTATCAGGAAGTGCCCGACTCCATAGCCAAGGAGATCGTGGCCCGGGTTCGGGGCGAGTAACCTAGTAACAGTACCTTGTAAGCTAGCTGGTGCCCATTTTGGCGTCAGTAAGGATAACGGAGCAAGTTGGAGAGATGGCAAAGCAAAAGTTTGAGCGAAGCAAGCCACACATAAACGTAGGAACTATGGGTCACATCGACCATGGTAAAACTACGCTTACGGCGGCAATTACAAAGACGCTCGCTTCCCGTAACCCTGGCGTAAAGTTCACACCTTTCGACCAGATTGATAAGGCCCCTGAAGAGAGGGCCCGTGGTATAACAATTTCGATTGCCCACGTCGAGTATGAGACAGCCAAGCGTCACTACGCCCACGTCGACATGCCCGGCCATGCGGACTATATCAAGAACATGATCACCGGAGCAGCCCAGGTTGACGGCGCTATCTTGGTCGTTTCCGCTGCCGATGGACCGATGCCTCAAACCCGCGAGCATGTTCTCTTGGCCCGCCAGGTTGGCGTTCCTTACATCGTGGTGGCCCTCAACAAGGCTGACATGGTTGACGACGAGGAGCTTCTCGACTTGGTGGAGTTGGAAGTGCGCGAACTCCTTAGCGAGTACGACTTCCCAGGCGATGATACTCCCGTGATTCGGGTGTCAGCGCTCAAGGCTCTCGAGGGCGATCCGGTATGGCAAGACAAGATCATGGAGCTCATGGATGCTGTCGATGACTACATCCCCGAGCCTGAGCGTGCTATCGATAAGCCTTTCTTGATGCCCATCGAGGACGTCTTTACGATCCAGGGTCGTGGTACCGTGGTGACTGGCAAGGTTGAGAAGGGTATCGTCAAGATTTCTGACGAGGTTGAGATCGTTGGATTGCGCGCCACGCAGAAAACGGTGTGCACAGGGGTTGAGATGTTCAACAAGATCCTCGACGAGGGTCGTGCTGGCGATAATGTCGGTGTGTTGCTGCGTGGAACCAAGAAGACCGATGTCGAGCGCGGGCAAGTTCTTTGCAAGCCCGGTTCGATTACGCCTCATACCGAGTTTGAGGCCAACGTCTACGTGTTGACCAAGGAAGAAGGCGGCCGTCACAAGCCTTTCTTCAACAATTACCGGCCCCAGTTCTACTTTAGGACCACGGACGTGACCGGAAGTATCACTTTGCCCGAAGGCAAAGAGATGGTGGTTCCCGGTGACAACATCACCATGACCGTGGAGCTGCAGAAGCCTATCGCCATGGATGAGGGCCTTCGCTTCGCAATTCGCGAGGGCGGACGCACCGTTGGCGCAGGTGCGGTAACCAAGATCATCAAGTAGGCACAAATCCAAGCTGCGTGCTTGGCTGGCGAGGTACTAACTAGGGCCGATCCCGTTATTTCGGGGTCGGCCCTTTAATTGGAGGCCCTAGTATGTTAGGGCTGAACGAATAAGTTTATTGTAAGGATATGTGATGGCCGATAATGCGAGGCAGCGGATAAGGATCAGGCTGAAAGCCTACGACGCTGCGATTTTGGACGCCTCCACCAAGAAGATTGTTGACACGGTGCTGCGGACCGACGCCAAAGTTAAAGGACCGGTTCCGCTGCCGACCGAGATGTCGCGTTATACGGTGATCCGTGGACCCCACAAGCACAAGGACTCGAGAGAGCACTTTGAGATGCGGGTACACAAGAGGTTATTGGATATTGTCGAGCACACCCCAAAGACTGTCGATTCGCTTCAGCGTCTCGATGTTCCCGCAGGTGTGGATATCGAGATAAAGATCCAAAACCTCTAGCTAAGGCCTAGCGGCTGAGAGCTGGCCATTAGGCTAGAAGAGTTTGTAAGTCTTGACGTCTGGGAAGGCTCGCGACGAGCGCGAGAACCACCTGGCAAACAGATGGCAAGGCTCCGCCGCTTAAGGCGGAGTTTTTGTGTCTGCCAGGTTAAATCTGGGTCACAATCAGGAAATGAAGAGTCCTCTTCGTTATTCGTGGAAAGTTTCTAATAAGAGATGGCAACCAAGGCTTTAGTTGGCAAGAAACTGGGTATGACCCAGGTCTGGGACGACCAGAACCGCGTCATACCGGTGACTGTCGTCAAGGTTGACCCAATGAGGGTCATGAGGGTGAAACAACCCTCCACTGACGGATATTCGGCCCTTTGTGTCACTTACGGCACCAAAGAGGCGAAGAAATTGAACAAGCCCGACGCGGGAGTGTTTCGGGTCGCGGGAGTTGAGCCAGGAGTAAAGGTGGTTGAGTTTCGGCTCGACGACGTCTCGGGCTTTGCTACGGGGTCGGAATATGGCGTGGAGATCTACGAGAGTGGCGACTTTGTTGACGTTACTGCGACCTCCAAGGGTCATGGATTTTCCGGCGGCATGAAAAGGCATAATTTCAAGGGCCAGGGTGGATCGCACGGTAACCATAAAAAGCATCGGGCCCCTGGCTCGATAGGTGCGTGTGCTACACCCGCGCGCGTCTTCAAGGGAACCCGTATGGCGGGTCAGTACGGCAGCGAGAAGGTTACGACGCTTAACCTCAAGGTCGTGAGAGCCGACGCCGAGCGTGGACTCCTCCTTATCAAAGGTGCGATACCCGGGCCAAAGGGTGGCCAGGTTTTGGTTCGCGACGCAGTCAAAGGCGGTAAATAGCGATGGCCACAGTGTTTGAGAAGCCGATTCGGGAGTTGGCGCACTACAGCGCTCCTCTCTTGAACCAAGCTGGCGAGAGAATTGGCCAGATTGACTTGGAGCCCACCATCTTCGGATACGTCCCTAACGTTTCGTTGCTTCACCAAGTGGTGACGGCCCAACTTGCCGCCGCGCGACGCGGTACCCAATCTACAAAGACGCGCGCGGAAGTTCGCGGCGGTGGTCGTAAGCCCTACAGCCAGAAAGGCACCGGACGCGCACGCCAAGGATCGACACGCGCACCGCACTGGGTCGGCGGTGGAGTCGCTCTGGGGCCAAAGCCCCGTAGTTATGAGCAGCGCACTCCCAAGAAGATGAAGCGCGCCGCGCTGTATCACGCCTTGTCTGACCGCGCGGAGTCTGCTGCGATCCTGATCGTGGATGCCTTTGGCTACGAGGCGCCCAAGACAAAGACAGGGTTGGCCTTTTTGGCCACCGCTGGTGTCGTGGGAAAGCGCGTCCTGCTGGTGGTAGATCCCTTCGATTACAACCTGGTACGAACGTTTTCCAATATTCCTTCGGTCTTTCTCATCGATGAAGCTGAACTCAATCCCTACGACGTCTTGTGTTCTGACGTGGTTATTTTTGACCGTGCTACCCTGCTGGGGGCTGACGAGGAGGCCGCCGAGGACACTGACGACGCCGCCCTCGTAGGCGAATCCGAGGCTTAGGAGTTGTTGCGATGAAGAGTGCATATTCAATCATTATCCGGCCCGTGGTTTCGGAAAAGTCCTATGGCCTCTCCGATGCCGGAACCTACACT
>JAKASN010000227.1 GCA_021819025.1 Actinomycetes bacterium
AATGCAATGGCCTCCGGGCGAACAAAACACCACTGTTCGAAATAGCCCGTTCCTAAGGGTATTCAACCAACCCGCTAACCAAAAAAGGCTCCGAAAAGCAAGCTTCAAACACTCAAAACGCCCCATGTCGCGAGAGCTATCTTGCAAGACCGCAACGCCCGCGAAGACCGTTTCCATTCTCCGCCACGCCTACGGTTGCCAGCAGCGTTGCCGACCTTGAAAACAAGTCGCACGCAGCGGATTGAGGCAGAAATCCGTCATCGCGACAACCGCCACTCGCACACGCCAGCGTCGCAGGCGGGCCGCGAATGGACCAGACCGTCGATTACACCGTTGGCAAGGGCGGCATTTGGCTGGCCTTGAGACACCACAATATCGGTAATAGCGAGCGCGTGGATATCCGCGCGCGCAGCAACAATTAATTTTGCGTTCTGAAGATCGTTGGTCCCATCGTAGGCGTCGTTAAAGATTTGCGCCAGCGGTCCATCTCCAAGCGTCATCGTGACCGAGCCGCTTGCGCCAGGCCCCAGAGCGTATGCACCGACAAGCTTAAATTTGAAGCCGGCTTCGGCTTGCCAGAGCATCGCCAGGGTGTGCGGATATGTAGGCCAAGGATAAACCGCGAAAACGGGATGGATACGGCTGGAGCCGCGGTGCATAGAGCCATAGGCAGAGAAGAATCTTGGAAGCACTACCTGAGTCATGGAATTCGCCGAAGCTGGGAAAAGGGAAACTACCACAGCGACTGCAGCTAGAGATAGTGCGACACGCATCCATGGTAGTAAAGTATTCTCGGCCACAGCCAGTGCAACGGCTACCGCTAGCGCGAGGTCAACGAACAAACTGTAACGCACTGGTAGCGCATTCGACAGTAGAGGGATTCGATCCAAAAATGCATACGGCAATGCAACATGAGTTTTCACGCCATTAACCCAAAGCGACGGTCCAAGTGAAAGCACCCAAGCAACCGCGCCTACGCCAATGACACCAGCTATCTTGCGCCGGCTCGTGCCGGAAAATAAGACCGCCAGCGCCACGAACCCCAGAGCCGCGAACCCCAGATAGCCGCCGTTCTCCGAGAGATCGTTGATGACATACTTTGTTGCCTGCACTTTCCACGCCGCCGGGCCAAATCGCTCCAGCACGGTTGGGAACACGGCCGAAAAGATATCCGCGGAAAAAGAACCTGCATTAGGTTGACTTTGACCGAGGTAATGCTGTGGTCCATGAATGAAAAACCAAGTTGGATATGCCAGAAACGCTACTGAGATTGACACGGCCACGGCCAAACTCACCACGAGATAGTGGTTGTTTCGCGAATGTGGCGCTTGAGACACAAACATGACGATTCCGCTAACAACGCCGATCAGTAGAGTATCCACCAACACCTCGGGCGAGACAAAGTACTGCAGGACAACGACGCACGCGAGGAGGACGCCGACGGTCACCGCGCCAAAGCGACGGACTACAAGAATCTGATATTGCAGCCAAAAGAATATGGGAACAAGTGCAAGAAAGGTTAGGGGGAGATGGCCTGCCGTGCTTTGGGCAATTTCATACGGCCCGAAACCAAACACCATGCCACCCAAGAGTCGAGCGAACTTTGACGCCACTATAGATCGAAGCACCGCATAGAGGCTCAGGGCCGACACGGCCGGCGCCAAGGTAAGGAGCAAGTTGAAGCTTGCCAACGGACCTAGCATGAGTTGCGCTGGAATGCTGAGAACTCCCAGCGCAAGCATCGTGGCGTTGACCGCAAGGTTGATCCCAAAGGGATAGTTTGTCACATTCGTGAAGAGTGGACTTTCAAAAAAAGTCGCCAAATGGCTAGGCAAAGCTAAGAAATAGGATTGCTGAGAAATATCCGCCAAGCCACCGACCTCGGCATACGCGCCGAGACCATGCGCCCATGCTGGCCAAAACATCACGACGCCACAGGCAAAAAACACTGCTGCTGCCAGTAGCAACTCAAGAGCAGTCGCGCTAGGGCGAGAAGCTAGCCGTATCGAGACACCCTCTAGGCGATCGTCGTGGGCGGCAAGGGGACTTTCGCTGGTATCTGGACCAGAATCTCTATCCATTTGCAACCCCGCTAAATTGCATAGGTACACCGAAACTGCTTGACAATGGACGCGAAACCGCGAGAAGAGGCACCGACGAAAGAACACGAGCAAAGTTCTCTAGGTACCAATCGACCCATGGCACCTCTCGGACTGCTGCCATCAAGAAGCTCCCTTCACCGGGTCGTTCGCAAACATAGACTCGCGAACTACGAACCGATACCAAATAGGGCTTCCCTCAAGGTAGGTAGACGTGTTCCCATTGCGCTTCACGGCGACACCTTGCCTCAAGTAATCCAATAGTTTAAGATTGCAAGAGCTTGTGCGGTCACTGCCAGAGCGGCCCCAATGCCTATAATTGGCACTAATAACACCCCGAAGCGCCGAGTCACTATGTAGGCAATGGGAAACATTGCAAAGACGGAATCGGTGAGACGAGCCACCGCTTCGGTGGAGGGAATATTATGGATCACCGTAATGTCCGATGAGGATACCGCCAAAAGCGAGGCGACGAAAAAGACCACCCAATCAATTGGCAGGCCACCTAACCCCCTGTTGCGCACTAGCTTCACCACCAGGCATATAAGCACTCCTAGAGCAACGACTCCTGCAAAGTCGTCAATTACCCAAACAGCAAGCATGTTTTTATTGCTTGGACTGAGGGGTAACGGAGCGAAATTGACTCGTCTGGTAAGGAGGAATGTAATATTTCGCAACAATGCGCTAAAGGGAAGTACCGCATGCCTTTGCCAAAGCGTTTCTACCGATAGATTCTCAAGTGGATTTCCAAAACGGAACCAAAGATAAAGGGCATAGCACAGCGCGCCTGCTTCGGAAATAACGCCCAGGACAATGGAACGGATTAATCCCAGGCGACTGCGAAGCGCAAACGCAAAAACTGCCAATGCAAAAATCGCCCCGATCGGAGACACCGCGGCGGCAGCACCAGCGAAGATAGCGGCCAAGTAGAAACGTTTGCGTTGAAGTAAAAGTGACGACGCTACGGTGAGCACCAGAGTGGTTGACTCACTATAGGCGGAAACTAAGAATAGCGAGCCCGGTGCGCCAGTAAGCAGGACCAAAGAGACTATTGCGGCTCTCCGATCAAATACCTCCTCAACGAGTTTGAACAGCAGCACCGTCGCCAGGGCAAAGCTGCCCCAGGCGATGATCACTCCCGCGCTCAACAGCCCGATCTTACCGCCACTTAGCGAACTCAGCGCACGCATCATGATCGGGAAACCTGGGTAAAATGCAGTGGCTTGTGCGCTTGTGTATCCGCTTTGCGCGATTCCCGCCAACCAGCCCGAGTCCCAGTGCTCAAAGTTTCCAAGCCAACCTAGGGAGAGACGGGTGAAGGGACCTGAAGCCAACGTTTGTGAGGTCGTAAGCACGATCGCAAAAGAAGCCAGAATGCGCGTCAAAGCGAAACTCAGACCGTAACCTAAACTGGAAGTCCAACTCCCCAATCGCGCACTTTGGGGCTCTACTGGTAAATCAGCGTTGGCTAAAGTCATTGACGAATCACCTTGACGATGTTACCAATCACCACCGGAGCAAGCTGCGAAATTGACCTTCGGCGATTTCAAGATGCAATCGGGATCAACGCTGCGACACAATCCCTGCCACTAAACACCTTGAGCGTCGACAAACACCCACCCTCTAACGCGTGCAACACGGCCGCGAGCGTGTCATGGGATAACCAGCGCGTCGGGTCGAGGCATTTCTTACCTGTCACTCAGGACTTTTCTGGGACCATTCTTCCCCTAGGGCTTGAAGTTCCACGCGCCAATTGCGACTGGGAATGGCTTACACGCAGGCATCGCCGTATCAAGACCCACTTCCCACCAATGTGCACGCATGAGGCCTTCCCTTGGATGGCCGTAATCCGCATTAAATTACAGAATCAAGGCCTGACTCATCCCGGGCGCAAACAAGGGAGACAACATCACTCTTTGAGTATCGCCGACGAGCGTCCTGATGGGAGACAAACTTCTATCGCGAAAAGTCCGATCCCTTGATGCGGTTCGCATTCGGCAGGGTTCCAGCGATTCGGGATCCAGGCCTAATCAAAAGTAACTTGATGCAGCTGAACTGGGAATACTGGGCATCTCCAACAAGAATGGGCTGGCCCCAGATCTCGAGGCCATGTCGCACATCGAGGCCGCTTGGCACAATCACCCAAGCGTTGCTCGCCATGAAAAGCACTGCGGCCCCGAGCGTTTCCGCGGCGGCTTGAATCGTGGTGACGCCAGCGTTGGCGGCGGATAAGGGACGAGCGCACAAAGAGACACGGAAATTACGGCTGCAACGAGATGCGCTCGGAGTACTTCCCTAAACAGCCCGGCTCCGTGAGCGAACAAACCGTAGTTATCGCCCGGAACCGATGACATGGAACAGCTGAATCACAAATGTGATAAGCACATAACCCTCCGACGAGTCCACCAAATCGGAGGGAGTTTCGGCTTGGCAAGGATTCCTTGGATAATCAAATGCCGAGCACAGCCACGAGTCCGCAGCGCTCATTCCAAAAGGCACGTGAACGGCCTAACCGCACAAGCACATCACGTGGTAAAATTACATGAGAAGTATCTTCGTTTACCAGTATCA
>JAKASN010000228.1 GCA_021819025.1 Actinomycetes bacterium
CTCATCGTCGCACTGGGTGCCTTTGCACTTCGCGAAGCAATCGCCGAGGCGGCGACTTGGGACAGCTCAGGCAGCGGAGCCATTGCCCCCTACATCGCGGTCAACCTCTCCGCCCGCCAGTTCCACGATTCCGAGCTGATTACGACCGTCGAAGAGGTGCTTGCCTCTGGCCATCTCGCACCTGAGCGCCTCGTGCTCGAGATCACCGAGAGCATCGCGCTATCGGACATCGAATCGGCGATCAGGACCATCGAACACCTCCAGCATCTCAAGATTGCCGTGGCCCTCGATGACTTTGGCACCGGGTACTCCTCGCTCTCCTACCTTGCCATGCTGCGCCCCGACATGATCAAGATCGACCGGAGCTTCGTGAGCTCGTCCGGTAGGACCAAGTACGCCGAGCACCTGCTCGAGGCGATCATCTCGCTTTGCCACGTGCTCGAGATGACGGTGCTCGCCGAGGGTATCGAGACCCACGAACAGCTAGCGTTGCTTCGCGGCCTGGGCTGCGAACTCGGCCAGGGCTTTCTCTTTTCGTCCGCTGTTCCCGGTAGCGGGGTGGCGGGTATGTGCGAAACGGTGCGAAGTGGCTGGTTGGCGACGGCTGATTCTTCTCGCCAGTGAATCCGTTCAGGCGTTGCTTGGCAGCTCTTGGGCCTGGCTCCCGCCTCAGCCAGCGGTAGTCAGTCCAGGAGAATCTCGACTGGCATTTGACCCTGCACAAGTACGCCACGCACAAGACCGACGCGGACGGACGCTGGTTGATCAGGCATCGAATGTTCCATTTCACCCGCCTACTCCTCCTGGATGAATATGGTGGAGCGCTGGTTCGGCGAGTTGTCTACCAAGCTGCTGCGGCGGGGCGTACACCTCGCGGTAGCTGAACTCACGAGATCAATAAGCACCTGGATCGATACCTGGAATGAAGCTCCTCCTCTACCTGCCAATGGGAACGATTTCGTCTCCCAATGAGTGGCGCTGAAAGTGGCTTCAGCTTAAACCTTGTGACCTCCCACTACATAAACAAGTGTTCTAATGCCGTGGTGGACGCCATAGCATGGAGTACGCGGACCGGGGCAGATATAGTGGTTGCTAACCTTGTTGTCAAGTTCGCTAGAACTGGAGTCGAAACTATGGCCATGAATGCTGATTTTTTGGACGGGCTCCTACGGATACTTACAAATCGGGATGGCTCCGATCTCCACCTTAAGGCCAATGCCATTCCGCGAGTTCGGGTCAAAGGAGTATTGTCCGAGCTGGTCGACGTGCCAGTGCTCAGTGCGGGCGATCTCATTGAAGTGGCGCGAGCCACCATGAGTGCCGCCCTGTGGAGCTCACTGGAATTAGACCGCCAAGTCGACTACGCATACTCGGCTGCGGATGGCTCGCGCTACCGTGTCAACGCTTTTTTTCAGCGCGGCATGATCTCCATGGCGTTTCGGCGGGTGGCATCGAAGCCGTCAACAGTTGAAGAACTTGGGTTGCCGCCGGTGGTGACTCGCCTCGCCAACGAGCGTCGTGGCCTGATTCTCGTGACCGGACCCACTGGAAGCGGGAAGACTTCGACGCTTGCCGCGATGATTGGCCACATCAATCGGACCCGGTCGTGTCATATCATCACCATAGAGGATCCAATTGAGGTTCTTCAAAGTGACGAGCGAGCATACATCAACCAACGCGAAATTGGCTTCGATGCCGTGGACTTCGCCAAATCAATGAAGGCAGCGATGCGCG
Organism: Actinomycetes bacterium; assembly: GCA_021819025.1. Lineage (GTDB taxonomy): Bacteria > Actinomycetota > Acidimicrobiia > Acidimicrobiales > Acidimicrobiaceae > Acidithrix. The sequence goes on from JAKASN010000228.1 coordinate 1,735, forward strand.
AGGATCCTGACGTCATCCTTATTGGCGAAATGCGCGACGAGGAGACGGTGCACGCGGCAATTGCGGCGGCCGAAACTGGTCACTTGGTGCTCTCCACTCTGCACACCACCAACGCCAAGGAGACCATCAGCCGAATTGTGGACTTTTTCCCAGCTCATCAGCATCTGCAGATCCGTGCATCGCTATCGGGTTCGCTCAAGGGCGTGATATGTCAGCGCCTGGTTCGTACTAAGGCTGCAGGACTTCGCCCCGTGATGGAAGTCATGGTCGCCAATGGGCGCGTCGCGCAAAGCATATTGGATCCAGAAAAAGGCGGAGATATCCCGTCGATTATCAAGGAAGGCGAATTCTACGGGATGCTCACCTTTGAAAAGTCGCTCTTTGAGCTCATCAATTCAGGATTGATTGACGTGAAGGAAGCCCTGCTCGCGGCGACATCACCCCAGGATCTCCAAGTTATGCTCCAAAAGACAGGACAAGCTCAACTCCGCTAGTCGCGAACCGAGAAGCCGGGGGAGTTCGCATCTAGCAGCCCTCCGCAGCTCGACGGTGTAGCCGCGTCGCGTGATGGCTTTGTGAATGTCTTCACTATTTGCGTCTTGGTGCATTTCAAGCTAGCGCTACCCACAAGGCTCTCGCTAGGTTGGTTCATAGTGAGCGTTTCAGTGACTTTTTTTGGTGCTCGGGGGTCGCGACCGGTCAGTGGGTCGGCTTACGCCCAATTTGGCGGCGATACCGCCCTGGTGGTGCTAGATTGCGGTGCCGAACCCATTTTGCTCGATCTTGGTACGGGTCTGTCAGGCTTCTCCCGGACGCTACGTGACAGAGGCGCGTTCCGCGCCTCCTGCTTGTTGAGCCACTATCACTTTGACCACGTGCAAGGTCTGCCCTTTTTTGCCGATATCGACAAGATTGGGAACTCGCTCACGATCTTTGCTCCCGATGTCGGTGAGAAGCCGCTTCGTACGCTTTATGGGCCGCCGTTTTTTCCGGTCTCGCCGTTTGAGTTTCGTGGCGAGTTGGAGGTGCGGCCAATAGCTGCCGGGCGTCTCGAGCTAGAGCGCTCCAAAGCGAGTGTCGTGGCAAGCCTCGTTCCCCATACCAATGTCGCCTTCGGATATCGGATCGAGTTAGGTGGAGCCACGATCTGCTATATCCCCGATCACCAGGCCCCTTATACGCGCGACACCTTCGCGGCGACCGCCCTCGAGTTGGCAGATGGAGCCGATCTGCTCATCCATGATGCTCAATACACGCCAGCGGAGTTCGAGCTAAAGAGCAATTGGGGTCACTCTACTCATCTCTACGCTGTCGATTTCGCAATTGCCGCTCGAGTCAAGAGGCTGGCACTCTTTCACCATGACCCTAGCCATTCCGACAATGATCTCCTGGCAATGGAATTGTCGGCGAAAGAGGCTTATCCCTCCTCTGGGGTGGAGATTTTTGCAGCACGTCAGGGGCAGGTGCTACAGATCGTGCCCTAAATGGCGGCTAGCGTCAATCCCTGTTGGAGGATCGGTCTCCACTGCTGGCGACCGGATGTAACCGAAAGGTAGAGCTTTGGCAGGTGTCGAGATCGAGTATTCCACGATTATCGATGACGTTGCGGTTGTGCACCCGATTTCCTTTGGTGACGACCGGGGGCGTTTCACCGAGACTTACCGGAGGTCTTGGTTCAAGCATGGGAGGGAGATGGTGCAGGGTTCCCGTTCCGACAAGAGCGCTGGCTCTTTGGTGGGGCTGCACTTTCACCTGCATCAGGCAGATTATTGGTATGTGGTTTCCGGGCGGGCGCATGTCGTGCTTCATGACCTTCGCCTTGGGTCGCCAAGCGACGGCGCTACTCTGGAGCTTGAACTCGGCGATGCCACTGGCCTTGGGCTATTTATACCTCCAGGTGTCGCTCATGGTTTCTACGCCATGACCGACATGGTACTGACCTATCTTGTTGATGGCTATTACAATCCATCCGATGAACTCGGCGTGGCGTGGGATGACGAGGAGATCGCCGCTAACTGGCCGGTGAACTCGCCAGTAATCTCGGTACGCGATCAGGCCAATCCCAGTCGCAAGGAGATCTCGGACCATTTGCGACCACGGGCGGGGCTACGTAGTTAAAGGGCTCCTCGCCTCTCGTGAGCGGCACGAGGGGAGTCAAGGGCGATAAAATTATTGTCGCTTAGAGTGTCGGTGTCGCTTCGTTTGGTGGTAGTTTCTGTCATGGTCGTGAATGAGTCATCTTTGAACCAAAGCTCATCGGGTAGTCATCTTTTCTCTCCACCTACCGACGTTGAGCTAGCCCGGATGCGGTGGAGGCAGATTCGCTCGAGGCGCATGGCAGTCTTGTTGGCGCTCCTCTTCCTGGTGGCGATCTACCGACTCTATATCTACGCCAAGGTTGGCCAAATGGCCTCGGTGCATCTCAACATAGCTCCATCGCCATATCTTATTCCGGCGGCGCTAATCGTAGTTCTAATGGCTGCAATGCTGCTTCCGGGGCTAGCTCTCGGGCGTTCTCCCCACGTGCGTTTTGACCCCGAGGACATCAATGTGGCCTTCGATTCCATCAAGGGTCTCGGTCCCGAGGTCGCCGAAGTAAGGCGCACCCTCGAGATATTCATGTATCGTGATCGTTTTGATCGCGAACTCGGTGGGCAATCACGGCGCGGTCTGCTTTTTGAAGGCCCTCCGGGAACCGGAAAGACCATGATGGCCAAGGCAATGGCTAAAGAGGCCGGCGTTCCTTTCTTTTACGCCTCCGCATCTTCCTTTCAGGCGATGTATTACGGCCAGACAAATCGCAAGATCAGAGCATTCTTTCGTTCGCTGCGAACTGCGGCACGCAAGCATGGTGGCGCGATTGGCTTTATTGATGAGTTTGACGCCATTGGCGCGAGCAGATCGCACCTGGGCTCCACGAGAGA
>JAKASN010000229.1 GCA_021819025.1 Actinomycetes bacterium
TCGGCGGGGTTGCTACGGTTTCCATGGTGCCGTCTGTGCCGCCATATGGGCTGTCCAGCTACGAGTTGGCAGATCAGCTCGAGAGTCTTGGCGTCGCTGTTCCCTCGGCGATGGAGACGATACGTGGTTGGGATAACGAATACCTAGAGCTCGATCCCGCGAAAACTGCCACGAGACTCGGGCAGATCCCCTGGTTGGTAATTCATGGCACAGACGACCGTGCGGTACCTGAGGATCGCATTCGTTCCCTCCTCGAAGAGGTCGCCGGTATCGGTGAGTTGCATGTGCTTACTGCCGGAGGCGAGTCGCTTCGCGCGGATCCTCGGGTGCTTGCCCTTTTGGTCGGCTGGTTGGCGCGACTTGTTGCTTGAATGGCTGATATCGCCCAGAGGGCTCGAGCCGATCGCCCTGAAGCAGCTGCCAACCCCCATGGATTTCTTGCGCTAAAGCTTCGCTCAGTGCGTTGAACCGAACTCGGCGTCGATGGCCTTGCGCAGACGGTTGGCTGCCGCGAAGGTGTTCTCCGCGTCAAGAATATAGCGCACTACCACAAAGTGCGATGCGCCTGCGGCGGCGAGGGGAGCGATCCTCTCGGGAGTTACCCCCCCGGTGACAAAGACGGGAAGGGAAGACTTGTCCGTGGCATATTTGAGATAGTCAAGGCCAGTGCCAGCCCTTCCTGGCTTGGTTGGCGTCGCTTCGACCGGACCGGCAGAGATGTAGTCGATGTCTTCGAGGATGGCCCGGTCGAGTTCGGCACGCTCATGAGTGGAGCGCCCAATAAGAATCGCGTCTTTTACCAGGGCCCGAGCGCTTGCTGGCGGGAGATCTGTTTGCCCAAGATGAACACCGTCGGCACCGACTGCAAAGGCGATGTCGACCCGATCATTTATAAAAAAAGGCACTGCATTGGCTTGGCAAATTGGAGCGATGATTTCTGCTGCGCGGATGATCGGGAGGGCATCGGCGGATTTCTCGCGGATTTGCACGACATCGACTCCGCCATCGATGGCTGCGCTGACCACCTCTTTGAGATCCACGCGAAGACCGACGCAAAGGTAGAGATTGCGCCGCGACATCACATTGGCGCCTCTCAACGTGCTGCGGTTTGTTTGTGGCGGCGCTTCATCTCTTGTTTGAAATCGCGCACTGCCGCGAGGGTTTCCAAGTTGACGATGTCGGCCACGCTCATGTGCGTGCCTTCGTTTCCAAAAGGCGTGGATACCTCGCGCCAGTCTTGTTGGGTGAGGCCGACTTGCTTTCCAAGCAGCGCTATAAAGATGCGTGTCTTGTCCGGCCCGAAGCCAGGGAGGGAATTGATGCGCTCGAATAAGTCGAGACCGTCTCGAGCTTCGCTCCAGATTCGTTCGGCTTGGCCACCGTAGCTATCCGATACTACGCGGCATATCGCCATGACGCGCTTGGACATTGCGGATGGGAAGCGGTGGATTGCTGGCTTGGCTGTAAATGCGGTCTCAAGCTCGATGGGATCCATGGAGGCGATTTGGCCCGCATCAAGAGTACCGTTTAGTCGCTGAGACAGCAGGTAGGGTCCCCGAAAAGCTTTTTCCATAGGGATTTGCTGATCGAGTACCATGCCAATTAAAAGCGCCAGCGGAGATTGAGTTAAAAGTTCGTCAGCCATATCATCTTGGGCTAGGACAAAAGCCATAAGTATCACTTTCCTTCTCAGTCTTGCAATTGTCATGCTAACTCGGCACAACCTCACTCCCCAGCGACGCGAAGGCAATCCCGGCAAGCATGGTAGCGGGGTAGGGGTAAGAGTTGATACGCGACGACAATCTACCGGAGCCGAGCTCCTATCTTGCCATGCGTCAAGAGGCCCAAATGTCAGTAGTGGTGTCGGGCATCAAGTTATGAACACTACCGGGTTCGCCAGGCAACCATTATGACAGGTGCAGCGATCTCATCGGCTAGTTGTTAGGGGAACTAGGCCCGCTTTGAGGTCTCCCACCTCGATGTGAAAGGCGACCGATGTCGCTGATCCCCCAGCGACATCGTCGCGCCCTCTGGGTGTCATAGGGCGAAACATTGGAGCCCCAAGATGGCATCGCCGAGATCCTTGGTCGAGAACTTTGACATGCTAGCTCTGCAGGTATCGCAATTCCCGTTCCGTTGGCGGGAGATGCAAGATAGCATCTCCCGCCTTGTCACCTTGAGACCGGATCCAAGGTAACAAAGGGTGCCGGGTACTGTCAGAGGAGGCTCTCCGGGGAAATTCTCGTCGGAGGCGAGTTCGCGTCGGTAATAGGGTTTGGGAGCCGCAACGGTTCGCTGTTGGCCCTTAGCTGCCTCCCGCGATGGCGCCAAGGACGACGAAGGCCTCCTCGCCTCGAGTCACCTCAAGTGGAAGCGCCGTGTCGGGGGGAAGGTGGGAGAAATCTTCCTCGCAGGCGAAGAATCGCACGAAAGGTCGGCGCTGCAACGTTGTGCCATCTCGGATGGTACCCCGTAGCATCGGGTAACTAGCTTCAAGGGCCTCAAAGAGTTCGCTGATGGTGGGCTCTGGCCCCAAGTCGACGTGGATGTCGCCGTTGACTTGGGCCAAGGTACGAAGTGGCGCAGGTAGGCGAATTCGAACCGTCATAGGCTTTGGACTTCGACGGAAAGCACCGCCGGGAGGTTCTCCGCAATTTCGATCCAGCTGTCGCCTTCGTTGGAGGATGCGTAGACTTGGCCGCCGGTGGTCCCAAAGTAAATGCCGCAAGGATCAAGATCGTCGACGGCCATAGCTTCGCGCAATACATTGTGGTAGTAGTCTTGCTGCGGCAAGCCCGCTGTCAGGGCTTCCCACTCGCCGCCTCCCGTCCGGCTGCGATATACCCGTAGCCTGCCCTCGGGTGGGTAGTGTTCGGCATCGCTTTTGATGGGTACGACATAGATGGTCTCTGGATCATGTGCGTGGACGTCGACTACGAAGCCGAAATCACTCGGAAGATTTCCGCTTATTTCGTACCAACTGTCTCCGGCATCGTCGCTGCGCATTACGTCCCAGTGCTTCTGCATAAACAGTACCTCGGGTGCCAGCGGGTGTTGGGCGATGCGATGGACGCAATGGCCAATCTCCGCATCGGGATCGGGTATGTACTCCGAGCTCAGTCCTTGGTTCTTGGGTTTCCATGTCGTGCCATTGTCGTCGCTGCGAAATACTCCCGCAGCGGAAATGGCTACCAGGATGCGGCCTTCCCGGCTGGGATCCAGTTGGATGGTGTGCAGACATAGGCCTCCGGCACCAGGTTGCCACTCCGACCCGGTCACGTGGTTTCTCAAGCCCGAGACCTCCTCCCAGCTTGTGGCGCCATCGCCCGAAAAGAAGAGCGCAGCATCCTGGGCTCCCGCCCAAACATGATCGGGGTTGTCTAAACCTGGCTCCAGGTGCCAAATTCGGCTGAATTCCCAAGGTCGTGCTGTGCCGTCATACCATTGGTGGGTCCCAGTTCCGCTAGCGTAGTTAAACTCATTGCCGACTGGCGTCCAAGTGGCTCCGCCATCGTTTGACCGTTGAATTATCTGTCCGAACCAAGCATTGGATTGCGAGGCGTAGATCCGTTTTGGATCGACCGGTGAAGCGTTGAGGTGATAGATCTCCCACCCTCCAAAATACGGTCCGTCGATAGACCATTTTTCGCGCCGACCATCGGAATTCAAGATGAAAGCGCCTTTTCGGGTCCCGACAAGAACTCTCACTCCGCCCATTTCTGCACCTCATTTTCTCTCGCGGCCCAGTTGATGCCGCTGTCGCTACCTCAAGATGAGTCTTTGCACCTGCGGTACTGCGACCTAGGCGACGTCACTATCAAAGCCCGGCCGAGCCCGCCTAGATATGGGCCAGCAAAGCCATGACCCCTCGGGATGCGACAGTTGGCCGAGGCGGCATTGCCATCGGGTGTCGGCATTTTGGCTCCGCGAGCGCGCCAGCTGGTCCAAACTTCACGGGTTGGGGCGTGGCTAGTCGCGGTTTCGATGTTGGGCTGTGCGCAGGGCCATTGGTATAACGATGTGGGCACGAGGTTAGATCTCCAGCTGTATCGATCCGGGCATTTTTCCGGACCGGCACCTATCTGAAAAATACCATGCCGTGAACCCATTGAGAGGATTTTGGCGCGAATTTATTCTTGGCGCAAGAATTTGGCTTATCAGAGATCCGGTGAGTTGTCCGCTATATCGCGCTGGCGGGGTTGGGGGCATCCTGGTTGATTCCGAAGTACGCGATGGCTTCTTCAACTTCGACGACGTCGATCTCCTTGGCCTGGGCTAAGGCGTGCAACGTGGCTACCACGATGTGCGCAGCGTCCACCTCGAAGTAACGCCGCAAGTTTTCACGGGTGTCGGAGCGACCGAAGCCGTCGGTCCCCAAAGGAACGAAGTTGCGTTGGGCGAGGAATCTGCCGACTTGGTCGGGAACGGCCTTCATAAAGTCCGAGACCGCGATGATCGGACCGAATGAATCTTGGAGCGTTTTGACGATGTGGGGAACTCGGGCTTCGCGACTAGGGAAGAGTCGATTGCTCCTCTCGACGTCGAGGGCTTCTTCTCTGAGTGACTTGTAGGAGGTTACCGAGTAAAGATCACATCCCACAGAGTATTTATCGGCAAGGATTTCCTGGGCTTGTACGGCCGCACTCCAAGCGGAA
>JAKASN010000230.1 GCA_021819025.1 Actinomycetes bacterium
CATGGCACGTGCTCGCGGGCACATCTTTCTGGATGCCACTGGGGCTGCCTCACTTTCGGCGTGGCGCGATGCGGGATTTTTGGCGATGGGAATTGGCACCGGTTACCAAGATCGCTTTCGCCCCATCGTATGGAGACCCCTTGCCTGGACCATGCCCGACGCGAGGGTGGCCGACGCCGGATAATGACTGTTAAGCATCGGCGTTCTATGGCGGATCTTTTCGCGCCGATGAGGACCTTTGTTCGCGGCTAGTCTTTTGCGGTCAGATCTCGAGAGAGGTGATCGAGAAATTTACCACGTCGACGAGGCCGAGATCGGTAATTCGCAGCTCGGGGATTACCGAAAGGCCCAAAAACGATAGCGTCATGAAAGGTGCGGGATGGGTGATGCCGAGCTTTGTCTTGGCAACGAATTCCAGCGTCTCAAGTTCCGCGGCGACCTGTGAAGCTGTCGAGGTGGAGATCAGTCCGCCTATGGGAAGCGGAACTACTGCAAGGACTTCGCCGTCAAGCACCGCAACTTGACCACCGCCGATTCGCGAGAGTACCGATGCAGCCACAGCCATATCTCGGTCTCCTGCCTCTCCGAGCGCTCCTACGAGCATAAGATTATGGGCATCGTGGGCTACCGTCGAAGCGATGGCGCCGCGCGTGATTCCAAAACCCTTGACGAGCCCGACACCGATGCGACCGGTTTCGCGGTGGCGTTCTCCTACCGCAATCTTGGCACATTCGCCGAGGTCGGATCCGCGCACCTCAATTGCTTTGGTGGAAAGAGAGGCCGGGAGAATTTCGATTACCCGATAGGTATGATCCGCCCGGAGATCAATGGCTAATTCTTCCTCGGTGATATCTTTGCCAAGATGCATGCTCGAGTGCATCCAGTCCGGTACCGGCCTAGATGGAACCGCCCCAGGAACGACCTTGCCATAGGAAGCGACCATAATTCCGCGGCGAAATACCATCTCGGGCTTGAAGTCCACCAAATTACCGAGCACCTGTACATCGGCTTGATATCCGGGGCCAAGGGATCCCAGATCGTAGAGGTTGTGGTATTGTGCGGCATTTGTCGATCCAATTACGATGGCCTCTTCGGGTGAGACACCGGCCGCTACGGCCATGCGGACGCAATCGTTAATGTGGCCCGCTTCTAGCAGCGTCGAAGGTTCACGATCGTCAGTGCAAAGAGCGACCCGATCCACTCCGGCCAACAGGACCGTTTCGATGAGATCGTTGAGATTTTTGCTCGCGGAACCTTCGCGGATAAAGATCCACATCCCCTTTTGGCGCTTTTCATGAGCCTCAGCAAATGTTGTGCACTCATGGTCTGACTCCACCCCCGCGACGAGATAGGCGTCAAGGGGTCGTCCTGTTACTAGCGGAGCGTGGCCGTCGACGCGACGATATCCCGCCGCTTCGATTTTGGCCATGACCTCGGGGTCTCCGGCGATGACTCCGGGGTAGTTCATTACTTCTGCTACCCCAATGGCGCCATAGTCCTCGAGCAATTCCGTAACCTCTGCGGCTCCGAGGTTTGCGCCTGGCGACTCAAAGGGTGAAGCGGGGACACATGATGAGGCCACCACGGCAAAGGTGAAAGGAAGCGTCGAAGCCGCCTCCACGAGTGCGGCAACACCAGGAATGCCAAAAACATTGGCGATCTCATGAGGATCGGCGACCACCGCGGTGGTTCCCGAGGGGAGTACCGCACGGACGAATTCATCGACCCAGAGCTTGGTCGATTCGAGGTGCATATGAGCGTCGATGAAACCCGGAATCAAGTACTTGCCAGTGACATCGATACGAACCCGAGCGTCCCGCCTCCCCCATCCCACTACGACTCCGTCGGCGATGGCCAGGTCGGTATCCACCCACTCGCGCGTTGCACTCGAGAAGACTTTGCCGCCAAAAAGGAGTAGATCGGCTTGCTTGTCGCCTCGGGCCACCGCTAGGGCGTTGCTAGAACCAGGAGTTCGGGACATGACAGAAATTCTACGTCGCCCGTCCCAAACCCACAGCGAACCCTGGCACCAACGATGACTCCTTAGCCGATGACGCAGTTGGGGCAATCGTCATAGCTCACGATGCCAAAGCGAAAGAGAATTGCGAAGGCTTTGCAGCCGAGGCAGAATCCGAGCGCCGCCTCTAGCGAGGCGGCAACTGCCAGCATGCCCAAGACCACCGCTGCTGGAGCGAAGCTGTGAAGACCAAGCGCAAGTGCGGCGGCCGTGAAGGAGAAGACGACGCCGATCCCTTGGGCAAAGCGCTTTGGTTTGCCGGGAACCAATTTGAGGTGGTTTTTCATCCGAGGAGCTGCGATCCTTGTCGCAAAGAGGCCAAGTGGAGAGATCTTGGGTCCGGCCATCAATCGCACCGCGAAACCGTAGCAAAGCGGAATGAAGATGAGGCGGTTGTGGGTGAGGAGAAGCGCAACTACCTCGATGACCACTCCCGTGGCCACGGTGCGCGCGGCTACGTCATTGACCGGGTCGGGAAAACCGAAGAAGCTGCGGCGTTCGGCGTTGGTTTGTGATCCTAGGAAAGTCATCGGTTCCCTCGCTTGGTTGGTCTTGAGACAATTTTAGCGGAGTTTCTCTAAACATGACAAATTTGATCGGATTTATCGTGTAAAAGGTATTTGCCGGAACCGGGCGCGAATTTTCCCCTCGGGCGCGGCGAGAAGTTCCTAACATGACGGTGTTTAGTCGCCAGTTTGAGGCAAACTCTAACTAGTGGTGCGCGCGACTCAGATCTCATGAGTGGTTTAAAATCGAACCCCGCGGGGTTGCCGTCGCGCTCGGGTCCCTGTTTTTGCAGGAGGGGTGCGCAATGGCAAGTCGTATTGGACGAATATTGGTGATCGGGCTCTTAGGGTCGCTACTGCTCGGAGCATGCGGTTCGGCTAGTGCCACGAGCGGTGGCTCAGGCGGGACTGCTTCGGGTTCGGGGATGAAACTTACCACTGAGTCCAACAGTCTTGGGACTGTACTGGCCCTAAGTAATGGCAAGACGGTCTATATGTTCAGCTCCGATACCTCTACGTCGAGCAGTTGCACGAGCAGTTGCACCGGAGTTTGGCCCCCGGTAGCGGCCAGTAAAGTCATCGCTGGGGCTGGAGTTTCCGCGAAAATGCTGGGAAGCATCACTCGTAGCGACGGAACCAAGCAACTAAGTTACGATGGGCACCCCCTCTATACCTATTCAGGGGACACCTCCTCGGGGGCAGTCACGGGGCAGGGGATCAGCTCCTTTGGAGGCACCTGGCACGTGCTCGGGGCAAACGGCGTTGCCATTACCAAGTCGGCGTCTTCTTCGGGCTCCTCTGGGTATGGCGGCTATTGAAGGCCAACCTGCTATGTGATGTCGCTGGTGTCGTGTGGACCGGGGAACCTTTTGGGAGGTGGCCCGGCACATCGGGTGGCCCGGTCGTGTCGATGGCACACTACGCAACTAACCTTACCTAGAGATTTTCAAGTTCGAGGAATGGTATTAAGTTGCGGATCGACACATCGCCAGCACGCGGCATGAAGGACTATCTGCCAGGTGAAGTCCGTCTGCGTAACTGGATGCTCTCGAAGATACTTGAGACCTATACCCAACGGGGCTTTAGCCAAATCGAGACGCCGGCAGTGGAGAATCTTGACCGCCTGGTAGGTTCCGGCGGCGGAGAAAACGAAAAGCTTATTTTCAAGATCCTCAAGAGGGGCGAGAAACTCAGCAACGCCGACCAGAATGCGTCGGAATTGGCGGATCTTGGACTTCGCTTTGACCTCACCGTCCCACTGGCGCGTTACTACGCCCATAATTTCGCTAAGCTTCCACCGGTGTTTCGCTCCATCCAGGCGGGCCCGGTGTGGCGCGCCGAGCGTCCCCAGCGTGGCCGCCTCCGGCAATTCATGCAATGCGATATCGACATCATTGGGGAGGCTTCGATCTTGGCGGAGCTGGAGTTAATTTCGGTATCGTTGAGCGCGGCACGTCAACTTGGAATTGCATCGCCGACACTGCGCTTCAACGACCGGAGATTTCTGGACGGCTTACTAACTTGGGCGGGCATCAGCCACTCGGCGGCGGGCGCTGTCCTTATTTTGCTCGACAAGATGGACAAGATCGGCCGAGAAGGTGTGATTTCAGAACTTGGTGAGCTGGGACTCGATAGCCACTCCTTTGCCAAATTCAGTGGATACCTGGAGTTTTCCGAGAGTTCCGAGCAACTCCCCACGGGCTTTTTTTCTGAGATCGGCTTGGACGAAGCCACGGTAGCAGACTTGGAGGCGATAGTTTCACTGGGGAAAACCTCACCAATGGCCGGCGCGAAGTTCATCTTCGATCCCAATGTCATTCGCGGAATGGGTTACTACACCGGTCCAGTATTCGAGTTGGGAGTTGGTGAGCTGGGCTTTTCCATTGGAGGTGGTGGGCGCTATGACACCATGATGGCGCGTTTTGGCCGACCGTCACCCGCTTGTGGCTTTTCGTTGGGATTTGAGCGCATCGCTCTCTACCTCGAGGAGAGAGCCCAGGTTACCGAACCCGCAGCCCCGGAAGTCTTTCTGCGCTGTGTGTCCACGCTCGACTATCCGGTGGCGTCAGCGATTGCCGATCGACTCGTGAAACAAGGGATGAGGGTAGCTATCGAGAGCGATTCCCGCA
>JAKASN010000231.1 GCA_021819025.1 Actinomycetes bacterium
CACAAGAAGCTGGAAGGAGGCTAAGCCATGATCGAGCTACTCGGCATCGCGGTTGCCTTGGTGGTGGTGATTAGTGGATTTTTCTTTACTTCCGTGAAGATTACTCGCGACTATCAGCGCTTGGTTATGTTCCGACTTGGCAAATCGATCGGGGCCAAAGGCCCGGGTTTGATCCTCGTCAATCCGGTTATCGACCGCGTGGCGTGGGTCGACTTGCGTGAGCTTTATCTCGAGATTCCTCATCAAACCGCCATTACTAAAGACAACGCCCCGATCTCCATCGACTTCATCATGTTCTATAAGGTATTTGATCCGGTGATGTCGGTGGTGAAGGTACGCAACTTTTCTGGTGCCGCCCTCAATATTGCCGCGACAACGTTGCGCTCGCTGGTGGGCGACATGTCATTGGACGATGTGCTTTCCAAGCGCGAGGTGATGAATAATACCCTCCGTTCGAAGTTGGATGAAGTCACGGAACGGTGGGGAGTCAAGGTCACCAACGTGGAGGTTCGCGAGATCAACCCACCTCCAGCGGTACAGGAGGCGATGACAAGGCAGATGTCTGCCGAGCGGACTCGCCGCGCCGTGGTCACGGAGTCTGAAGGCCAAAAGCAATCTGCGGTGACCGTGGCCGAGGGCCAAATGCAAGCTGCGGTTCTGGCCGCTGAGGGCCTTCAAAAGGCGACGGTACTGACCGCAGAAGGCGATCGCCAAGCTGCAGTGCTGCGAGCCGAGGGGCTGGCTTCAGCTCTCACTGCGATCATGGGAACCGCAAAGAATGCCGATCCCAACACTTTGTTGCTGCAGTACCTCGACACCCTGCGCCAGCTCGCCGCGTCTCCTTCGACCAAGGTGCTATTCCCAATGGAGCTAACCAACCTGCTTTCTGGAGTTCGGGATCTTGCGGAGAAGTACGCTTCTCCTATTGCAACTAGTGCGATTGCCCAGATGGGAAATGGCTCGACCCCAGCGACGGGGTCTGCGCCCCCAGCTCAAGTGACGTAAAGCCGCGATATGGCCCGGGCTGGGATTTCTTTATCTCAGGTCGATGATTTCGTGGCGATCGTGCCTTCCTTAATCAGCGGTGGCTGTTGCTCGGGCTGATGTGCCCGAATACGCCTGTAGTTAGCCAGATCACCATGGTGGCTAGTTCTCGCTCTGTGAGACCGTGACAGCCTGCCGTGCTCGAGGGCGCCCAGTAGACATGCGGACCTTTGGACCATTCGGCCTCTGCGCTTATGATGACTAGCATCTCTACCGCGTGGCGGTCTCGGCCTATGGTCAATGTGCCCACCACGCCGCGGGCGTGACACGAGAGATTACCCGTTCCTCGTGCCCCTATGACGCCGTCGTGTCATGCACTGTTGTGGCCCTAAATCATGGTGTGAGGTTTCATAATGCCGAGGCGAGTTGCAGGGATTGGGGTGCTTGCTATTGCGGTGCTTGGCGCCGCTTGTGGCACTTCCGGCTCTTCGACGGGCGCCAATTTGTCAACTTCGACCACCCATTCAACCGGACCTACCACCACCTTGCCTTTGGCTCTCTCGAGTGCCCCCTCCAGTACCTTGGCGCCCGGGCCAGCGCCGCCGTTTCCTTCGTTATCGCAGCTCGAGAGCCTCTCCAACTACTCCTATTCTGAAGTTGCCGGCAACGGCCGCCAAGCGATTTCTATCTCGGGCAACGTCGCTTCTAAGAGCAATTATGAGTTTAAGTCGACAGTGCTCTCTGCCTATACCGTGGTTGCCAACGGGAGAACCTATACCACTTTGGGTAACAAGGTCTATAGCAGTCCGGCGACTTCGGCCGACGTCCCGCCCCTGCCGGGCTTTGCGGTTCAAGTCGCGTCTCTTGTGAGTGCCCCTTCAGCGATGCTGCTGCGCTACATTGGTGCGTGCAGCTTCGCGGGAGAGAGAGGCGACGCTTGGACAATTACCACCCCAAGCGCTCCCGCCAACTTCGGAGAGATCTATCGGGTATGTACCGATGCCTCCTCTGGCTACCTCCTTTATGTAATCGCCGAAGTTGAGACGGCGACTTCGGCACCCACGGTCAACGAGGAGTTTCAGGTGAACTCGGTGGGCAATGTCGCCCCGATTCGCCCCCCGAGTGCTGAATAGAACCAAACGCGTCTGCGGAGGGTGGTTCGAGTTGCGTACTGTCGCGACGCTGGTAGCGTGTCAAGTGTGGCACAGCAAATCGCAGAGGGCGTATTCCAAATCGATACCAGACTGGGTGGCTGGGATAATATTACCGCAGGATACCTTGTGGTGGGAGCCTCGCCTTGTCTTATTGAGGTCGGGAGCCAATCGTCTCGAGAGGTGGTTCTAGAGGAGCTCGCGTCTCTCGGACTCGGACCCGAAGACCTCGCGTCGGTGGCGGTGACCCACATCCATCTCGATCATGCCGGTGCGGTGGGCGACATCGCCCAAGCGTATCCCAGTGCCAAGATCTATGTACACGAGCGTGGGGCACGGCACCTTGTTGACCCGAGCCGGCTAATCTCCTCCGCCGCCAGAGCCTATGGTGATCTGCTCGACAGCCTCTACGGGCGGATGGCCGCCACGGCAGCGGAGCGCATTGTGGTGGTAGGCGAAGGCGACGCGATAGCGGTCTCACCCCAGCACGTGATCGAGGTGTTTGATGCCCCGGGCCACGCCAAGCATCATCTGGGATATTTTGATCCCAACTCTGGGCTGGCCTTCACCGGTGATGCGGCGGGTGTACTTTTGCCCGAAGTACGCATGTTGAGACCGGCCACGCCCCCGGCGGATTTTGACCTTGAGAGTGCTTTGACTTCGCTTGCGAAATTTAAAGAGCGCAATCCGGTCGCGCTTGCTTTTGCCCATTATGGCGTCTATGGCTCGCCGGTCGAATTGCTTGACGAAGCACGTGAGGCACTCATTGCCTGGGCGGAAGTGGCCGAACGGGCGTACCGAGCTGGGCGCGATATTGCCCAAGAGCTCATCGACGAATTTGTGGTGGATATTCAAGGAGCGAGTGCCGAGGCCATGGCGCGTTTCGAGACTCTCAACGGCGTGCACTCCAATGCCACCGGGTTGAAGATCTGGCTAGAGCGCGGTGGGAGCACCTCTTCGAGCCAGCAGGATCTCCACCACCGTCATTGAGCCATCTCGCGCCGCCCCTCAAGAGCACGCCCCAAAGTGAGTTCATCAGCATACTCAAGGTCTCCGCCCACCGGTAGACCGCTCGCGATTCTTGATACGGTAATCCCACTTGGCGAGATCAAACGCGCCAAGTACATCGAAGTCGCCTCACCCTCAATGTTGGGGTTGGTGCAGATGATGACTTCGGTAACGGTCGCGTCGGTAAGGCGGCCGAGGAGTTCTTTGATCTTTATCTGATCAGGCCCGATTCCTTCGATGGGGTTTAGCGATCCTTGGAGGACGTGGTAGAGGCCACGAAACTCGCGAGTCCGTTCCACCGCGACAACGTCTTTGGGCTCTTCCACGACACATATAACGCTTTGGTCGCGTCCCGGGTCAGCGCAGATGTCGCAGAGGTCGTCTTCGCACAAGTTGTAGCACTGCTTGCACCAGCGCGACGACGCTTTGGCTACGGTGATTGCTTTGGCGAGTCGTTCGGACTCGCCAGCGTCGGCCCTGAGGAGGTAAAAAGCGATCCTCTGCGCCGACTTCGGTCCGATCCCGGGCAGTTTGGAAAACTCATCGATCATCGCTTGCAGTGACTTGGTGTATGCCATCGTTTCCTTCAGTGGCGCTTATGGGATGTCAAGGGACGAACTGTCAAGGCTTTGGAACTTCCACTGCCCCGGGGAAGATCTCACGGATCACCTGGGCCAGGGTGTCAGCATCCACTACGGCACCCCGGGCAAACTCGTTCCGCAACTCATCTTGGCTGGCCTCTTCAGGTCGAGGAGTCGCCACTGCCGAGTCAACCTCAACATTGAGGCGGTATCCGCCGAGTTCAAAGAGGTCTGCGATCGCAGCCTCAATTTTTTTGATGGCAGAGGCGCAGCGGTCTCGAACCATGGCATTTTCGACAAGAAAGGTTGCACTTTTGCCGTCGGCCTCGACGAATCGCCCTTGGTTGAAAGAATTGCGCTCGAGGGGCGCGAGATCCTTTACCGAGACGATTATCTCCGGCCATCTCGCCACTAAGTGATCGCGGTCAATGACGAGGTTTCCCCGAGCCTCAGGGCCAGAGCGCTGTGGAGGTGTCGGGGTATTAGCTGCGATCGGAGCAGGAAAACTGCCCGCTTTGTCCCGGGAAGCCTGGACTTTGGCCAATCCCGCTGAAACTTGTGGCTTAGGTTGGGACGAAGCGAGCTGGTTACGCAGGTCCGCGATGGCCGCTGGCGGTGGCGACGGAGCGCCGCTGGGGTAGCTGCGCGGCGGGTAATCTTGGCGTTGCGAGTTTGCTTGGGATGATGGCACCACTTCAGGCTCGCTGGCAGTTCGAATCGTACCTGGCTGGGTCGTGACCCGGGAGACTTGTGCGGCGACGCTTTTTCGTATCATCTCCTCTAGCTCCGCAGGCAACCCGAGGCGGTCCTGTGCGAGACGGATCAGGGCGGCCTCAAGGGTGGCTCTCGGATCGAGGGAGTCCCTGAGCTGTCCAGAGATCGCCCCAAGGGACTCCACGACTTTAACTAACCTTGCGGTAGGGAGGG